>JBPCNU010000153.1:0-9307 GCA_051000975.1 Rubrobacter sp. | reverse complement strand
GCACTCGCGCAGGAAGGAGCGTTCGCTCTGCACTCCGCGAAGCTGTTGCAAGAGCGCCAGAGTCAGGATCTCGGAGTCAGAGAGCCTCTTGAGAGACTCGTAGCGTCCGCCGAGCGGATTGAGCAGGTCGTAGGCGTCGTCGGTGAGGCAGAAGAGCGCGCTCAGAGCTTCTTCCAGGCGGGCGAGCGACGGGGTATGCTTCTGCCGGGCCATCCGAGGCTCCTTTCGCCGGGGGTTCGGATGGCCTTCGTTGTACCCTCAATCTACGCAACACTCATCTAGTGACGGTAGTGGGCGATGACCTTGAGCGAGACGTAGACGATGACGATAGTGGCAAGTGCAGCGTAGGCGATATTGGAGTACGTGCCGATGAAGCTGCTGACCTCTTCCCAGTTCTCGCCGAGGATGACCCCGGCCTGGATCAGCAATATGTTCCAGATGAAGGTGCCGGCGGTCGTGAGAGCGGTGAAGCGCACCGGAGACATCCGCATCGTCCCGGCGGGTACGGAGACGATACTGCGGGCGAGCGGGATCACGCGGGCTACTAAGACGATCCAGTCCCCGTACCGCTTGAACCACGACTCGGCCTGGTCGAGTTCGTCCTCGCTGATCCTCAGATACTTCCCGTAACGCAGGATGACCGGACGCCCACCCCACAGCCCGATGCCGTAGAGAATCCAGGCCCCGACCACCGCACCGAACGTCGCCGCAAAGACCGCACCCCAGTAGTTCAGATCCCCCGTGCCGACGAGGAACCCCGCCAGAGGCAACACCACCTCCGAAGGAATCGGCGGGAAGAGGTTTTCGATGAGGAGCATCAGCGCGAGCCCGACGTATCCTAAAGCTCGTATGATTTCGAGTACCCAATCGGACATACCCTCCAGAAAACCTCTTTCGTTTCAGTTCTTTGAGAACCCGGCCAGCCAAAGGTCACTTGAAGGCCACCCTACTCGTATACCCCGATAACCGTCGGAGGTTTCAGGTCAAGCCACGTTACAAAGTATCACAAACTACGCGGGACGAAGAGAATTTTCTGCTCAGGCTTCTCTGCTCGGCTTCTCTTACTCGTCGGCCCAGGAAGTTTCGCGCAGGAGTCTTGCCCAGCCTTCGACGTGGGGTTGCCACATCATCGTGTAGTGGTTTGCGCCGGGGAGGAAGACCGCGCGCCGGAGGTCGAGGGCCGAGGCGAGTACGTCCCGCGCCTCGTCGGAGAAGAGCGGGTCGGAGCCGGGGAAGAAGCCCTGTTCGGCCCGCACCAGGGCGACGGGGCATTCTATGGAGCGCATCTCGTCGGCGGTCAGAGCCTCGTCGGTGAAGGCGATGGAGTCCTCCTCGGCGGCCTCGCGCGTCGCCTTCGGGTTATAGCCGCCGCCTTCTACCGGGGCGAGGTCGTCGAGGTAATAGTCGGCGAGGTCGGGCGGGAGGTCTTCGGGGGTGAGGTTCTGTCCGGGGAACCAGAAGTCGAGGTATTCCTCGGGCGACCGGAAGGTCCGGTCGAGCCGGGAGAAAGCACGGGCGAGGCCTTCCTCTATCGCCCTGCGGTCTTCTTCGGAGGCTTCTTGCGGGTTCTCCTCGCGGGGCCAGCCACCATCGAGAAGGACCATCGCCCGGACTCGGTCGGGGTGATCCAGGGCGAACCTCATAGCGACGAACGCCCCCATCGAATGTCCGCAGAGTGAGATCTTCTCTACCCCGAGGTGGTCGAGGGTGCGGAGTATGTCGTCCGAGTGAGCGGCGGGTCCGTAGCCGGATTCGGGCTTCTCGGAGTCGCCACGCCCCCGAAGGTCGAGGGCAGCGAGGGCGACCTTCTCGATCACATCGGGCGTTTCGGCGAGGTTCGAAGCGAGCGCGTTGAACGAGCGGTGCTGGGCGGAGATGCCATGCAGGCAGAGCACATCGGCTTTTCGGTCCTCCGTCTTCCAGACGGCGAGTTCGGGGGCGGGCGGGACGGTCTCTCTGGTCCATCTCTCGTTGGTCATGGGTCGAATGGTAGCGCATGGCTCGTTCTCGTGGCTCACGAGAAACGGCTCTGCGCGGTTGACGGATTCGCGGTCGACAGCTTCGTGGCCGAGCCGACATGGGGGCCACAAAGCCGTGAGCGACGGGTGGAGCTCCTTACTTTCCTGACGGCCCCGTTCGGGGTTTCGGGATCAGCCCCTGGAATCGCGCCAGGCGGTCAGTTCCCTCAAGGGTCCGAGGTCGTAATCCGGCCGGTCGCGCCGTAGAGTAGGTGAGTTATGCCGTTCTCCACGTACTCGTCGGCCTTGTCGAAGTTCACCGGGTCGAGGAGGACGGAACGTTCTATCTCTTCGGGGCTGCGTCCGACCTGCTCGCACCACTCGTCAAGTATCTGGCTCTTGCGTCCGGCCTCTTCGGGTGCGCCGAACCCGTTCCAGATGGTCGCGTTCTCGGCGACGATGCGGAGCGTCACCTTCTCGCCGCCGCCGCCGATGAGGATAGGCACCTCGCGAGTCGGGGGAGGGTTCAGCTTCGTCAGGCGGTCCCGGATCACGGGCATCGCCCGGTCGAGTTCCTTGAGCCTGCCCGGCGCCGTCCCGAACTCGTAACCGTACTCGCTGTAGTCGCGCTGGAACCAGCCGGAGCCCATGCCGAGAATGAGTCGCCCGCCAGAGATGTGGTCGACGGTGCGTGCCATGTCCGCGACGAGGTTCGGGTTTCGGTAGGAATTGCAGGTAACGAGCGCACCGAACTCCACCCGCTCCGTCACCTCGGCCATCGCCGCGAGGAGCGTCCAGCACTCGAAGTGCTTGCCGTCGGCCTCGCCGTAGAGCGGGTAGAAATGGTCCCAGTTGAAGAGCGTATCCGCCCTGGCCTCCTCAACGGCCAGCCACGTCTCGCGCATCTTCGCGTAGTCCGCGTGCTGGGGTTGGATCTGCGCCCCGACTCTGATCTTAGCCATAAATAACTTCCTTTCCGATGTGTTCCGATGTGTTCCGGTTTAGTCGGGTTCTCTCCGATACGTCCCGGTGTAACCCGGTGTAGTTCGCGAAGCCTTCGACTTCTCGGCTCGCTGACCCTGAAATCGTATCCTACCGGCATCGGTTCGGGGTGAGGAAGATGGGTAGACTACTCAATAGATTACTTACGACAAGAGATTCAGGAGGGAACCGTATGAGAGGCATCAAGGGGCTCGTCTTCGACGTCTTCGGGACCGTAGTCGACTGGCGCAGCGGGGTGATTGGGGCCGGAGAGGAACTCGGCCGGAGGCGCGACCTCGATGTTGACTGGGCCGCTTTCGCCGACGAGTGGCGAGGCCAGTACGTTCCCTCCATGAACCGGGTGCGCGAGGGGAGTTCGCCCTGGATGAACCTCGACGCCCTGCACCGCGAGTCCCTCGAAGAACTGCTCGTCGAGTTCGGCGTGGAAGGTCTCTCCGAGGAAGAGAGAGACTGGTTCGTGAAGTCCTGGCATCGCCTCGATGCGTGGCCCGATGCGGTGGACGGACTACGACTGCTCCGGCGCAGAGCCGTTATCTCCCCGCTCTCAAACGGCAACGTCGCCCTGCTGACCAACATGGCCAAGCGCGCCGGGCTCGGGTGGGATGTGATCCTCTCCGCCGAGATCGCCCGGCACTACAAGCCCGACCCCGAGACCTACCTCCTCATGCCGACCCTCTTCGACTTCGCCCCCGAAGAGGTGATGATGGTCGCCGCTCACCCGTCAGACCTTAGAGAAGCGGCCAGACACGGCCTGAGAACGGCCTATATCCACCGCCCCCGCGAGTTCGGACCGGACGTAGAGGTCGAGTGGCCCGAAGACGGAGAATTCGATGTGAAGGTGGAGAGCATCATTCGCCTCGCCGACGCCTTTCGGGTTTGAGTTAGTCCAGGCTAGAGGCAGTGCGGCTTCTCGTCTAGCGAAGGCCGTTTTTCTTCGTCCTGACCCACTCGGTGAACCGCCGCACGTCCGGGTGGGCGGCGAGCTTCTCCGGGGTGTCGTACTCGCGCTCGAGTTCCTTGTTCTCTACCAGGGCGTGGATGTTGCGGTGGCACGGACGGCAGAGGTCTATCGTCCGGTCGGCGTTCGAGAGATCGCGCTTCCTCAGCTTCTTCGACTTGCGCTTTAGCTTCTTCACCCGCGACTTCGGCAGGAGGTGATGGCGGGTCAGGTTCTCGGTCCCGACCAACCGACCGCAGAGTTCGCACCGCTCGTTCGGGTTCATCGTTTCGCGCACCTTTCGCCTGCCTTACAGCTACAGCTACCGTACGACATTCGAGGCGGCGGCCTTGAGGATGCTCACGGCCCGCTTGCGCGAGTTCGGGGAGATGAGAAAGACGACCGGAGCGGAGAAGAGCAGGAACGCCGGTATGAGAAACGGGGTCGCGAAGCCGAAGTGCGCCGCGAGCAGACCACCACCCAGAGGCCCGACCCCGAACGCCAGCGAGGTCGCCGAGGCCGCCACCCCGAACGCCGTGCCCTGACGCTCCTCGGGGACGGACTGTTTTATCGCGAGGTTCGCAACCGGCACGACCGCACCGAGGAAGAAGCTCGCCAGCACCCTGAAGACCCCGAGTTGCAGCACGCCCCCGACCGCCGCCTGCGGCAGGAACGCCAGCCCGGAGAGGAAGAGTGCGAAGACGACGACGGGCTTCCACCCGACCTTCGCCGCGATACGCCCACCGAGCATCGCCCCCGCAGCCGCAGCGAGCGCGCCCGCCCCGAGTATCCGCCCGGAGAGGCTCGCAACCCCGGTGGTCTCTCCTATCAGCGTCGAGATGAAGCCCGGCAGCGCAGGCGCGACCCCGGTTATGGAGACCTGCACCACGAAAAGCGCGAACAGCACCGGGACGAGCCGGCCCCAGGGTATCGGGGTCGCGGGGGTTTCCCCCTCACCGGAGATAGCCTTTTCCGGCTTAACATCCCCGACGAGCAAGAGAACGACCACGCTCGACAGGGCGAGCAGCCCCGCCGTCACCCCGAAAGAGGCCCGGATGCCGACGAGGTCGGCGAAGACCCCGCCCAGAAACGGTCCCGCTGCCGCAGCGAGGAAAATGATCGTCTGCAGAGTCCCGAGCCGACTCCCGCCCTTTCCTGCCGGTGCCGTCTCCGAGGCGAGCAGCGTCGCCGCCGCGACCGTCCCGGTCAGGCAACCCTGCAAGAGCCTGAGCCAGAGTAGCTGCCAGGGACTCGTAACGAGCCCCATCAGACCGACGACTACTGCTCCGGCTATCGTCGCCCTGAGCAACATGGACTTCGGCCCGAACCTGTCGGCGAGCCGGCCCCAGATCGGGGCCGTAACGGCCATCGTTACCGCCGTCGCTGCATTCAGCACCCCCGCCCACGCCGCGGCGTCCCGCGCGCTCTCCACACCGAGCTGCTCGACGTACAGCGGCATGAACGGCATGACGAAGAGAAAGCCCGCCGTCGCCGCCACCTGCGATATGAGAAGCGCGACGAAGGCCGCCCGCCCAGTCGAGTCAAGCCTCATGCTGTCTCATGCATCGTCTGCTGTCTTTCCTGCAATTTCGATCAAAACTTCTCTGTCCGTCGTCTTTGTCTGTAGAACCGATACTAGCAAAGCGTACGAGAGTGTCTACCTGACCTATGACAATTTTGTGAAGGCGTTACGCGAGGCGATAAGGGATTATGTTCACGTGGAGATCACACGAGCAGGGCGAAGGCGGCGGTCGCGGCCCCGAGCGCGCCCGTCACGAGGGTAAAGATGAGGGTCAGGAGTCGAAAGGATTTCTCGGAGATTCTTTCGAGGAGGCGGGTGCCGAGGTATTTGCCGATTATGGCGGCGGGGAGCAGAATCGCGGCGATTATCGCGTCTTCGAGGCGTACGAGACCCCGGAGCCACAGGGCCGCGAACCCGAAGACGGAGAGGAAGAGGAAGAAGAGACCGCTGGTTCCCCGGAAGGAGCGTTTGGCGTAATTGCGGGAGGCGAGGAGCAGGACGATGGGCGGCGCGGCCAGCCCCGTCGAGGTCGAGAGAGCGCCGCTCGCCCAACCCGATACCACCGGTCCCCAGCGCGTATTCGCACCGGGTATTCGAACGCTTCGGATCAAGAGCGCAGCCGAAAGAACCACGAAGACCCCGATGAAAAGCCGGATATACAGCGGGTCCACGACTCGTAGGACCTCCGCCCCTACGATCACACCGACGAGACACGGTAGCAACATCGCGAAGACTATCTTGCGGTCGGCGTCTTGGCGAGAGTCGCGCACCACGGAAACGTTCACGACAAGAGAGATGAAGACCGTTATGAGAACGACCGTCTGCGGTTCGTAGACGAAGAGCAGCAGTGGAACGCTTATCAGAGCGAGGCCGAAGCCCGTAAGGCCGGAAATGGTTCCCGCCGCGAACGCCGCGAAGAGCGCGACCAGAAGCCCCCACTCGAAGATCTCCAAGGCGCTACCAGTCTATTTCCATAGTGCGCGCCGGACTTCCGCCCGTCATGCCCGGTCCGCCTTCGATGGATTCCACAAAGTTGGCCCATATAATGCCCGCCCAGATCGAAGCATCAAACAGTTCGCCCTCCGGCTCTGTAGCCTCCATCCGCAGCCGGTAGAGATGCTCGGGCTTTTCGATGTCGCGGAAGAGGATCACGACCTCCGGTTCTTCAGGCGCAACATCTAGGAGGATTTCGTCTATCCGGACTTTCGTGTATCCGCCGCGAAGCCCGATGTCGTAGCCTGGGCCTTCCGGTGCGCTGCGGAACATCGGCATGGGTTCCAGGACGACTTCGCGGGCTAAGTGGAGTCTGGCTCCAACTTCGCCCGCGAGTGGGTCTGGCTTATTTCCGGTCAAGGTTTGTGGCGCGTCGTTAGCGCAAGACTCCGGCGTAGAGCCGCTCCCACGCCTCCATCTCCGGGGTGAAGTACCTTACCCGCGTCTTCTTGTACTCGCGGGTCGAGTAGAGGGACTTCCGCTCCGTGAGGCCGGTTTCTTCGGCCATCGCGTCGAGGACAGACTCGCACTCCTCCATCGAACGCCCGTGAACCATCGAGAAGAGAGCGTAGGGCCAGTCATCGTAGACCGGTCGCTCGTAGCAGTGGGAGACGGCCTGATACTGGGCGAAGAGGTTGCCACACTCTTCGACGCGCTCCGGCGGAACCTTCCACACGCCCATCGCGTTCGCCCGGAAACCAGCCTTGCGGTGAAAGAGTACGGCGGAGAAGCGGCGCATGATCTTCCGCTTCTTCAGATCCTCGGCCCGCTCCAGAAGCTCTTCCCACGAGAGCCCAACCTCCCGGCCCCAGAGGTCGAACGGCCTGGGCGTGAGCGGGATGTCTTCCTGAAGCGCCCGAATAGCGGACTTGTCTTCCTCGGACACGTTTCGGTCCGCGCCCTGGCGATCACTCTCACCGTAGGCCGGAGCTTCCTTCTTAGCGGTCGCCCCGGCGTTCATGTCGAGGGTTACCCCGATCTTGAACAGCTTCAGCGTCGGGAGGGTGCGGGTCTTCTCCGCGCCGGAGATGTGGTGTAGTACATCCACCGTGCCCTGGAGGCCAAGCCGCGAGTCCGGCGGAACGGCGACGGTGTACCAGAGGTTGAATTCATCATCGCGCTCATAGTTGTGCGAGACGCCGGGGTGGCTGTTGATCGCCTTCGCCCCCGCGTTCAGCTTCTCTTTCGGGATCGTGGCGGCGACGAGGGTAGACTCGTAACCGAGCACGCGGGTGTCGAAGATCGCCGAGATCTGACGAATGACCCGGCCGCGCTTGAGAGCCTCGACGCGCCGGATGACCTCGCTTCCGGTCAGGCCCAGCTCCCTTCCGAGGGCCGCAAAAGGCTCCCGTTCCAGAGGGAAATCACGCTGGATCAAATTCAAAACGTCTTTGTCTATGCTGTCCATAAGGCGGCTGCCGGAGACTGTACTGACCAAGTTTTGCTTGCCCTTCTCGCCGTTTCCAACTACACGTTGCGACCTGCTAATATGCGTCTAAGATTTTTCCTGCCGGTGCGAATATCCTGCCGCACCTCACCTATACTTGCACGATAATAGCAGCCGAGCCTGTTTTTGGATATGAAGCCCATCACCCTTCGTGATTACCGGTTTCACCGGGATTTCGCACACACTTGCAGATGATCCCGCGCCTGGGCAGAACTCTTTCTCCCTCAGGGAGCCCCCACTCTTCCCACGCATCTATCACACTTCTGTCACTTCTTCGTCGAGCTATTTATGGAGCAGGTTCTTCTATCAGGACACGTCTGAGGCAAGCGGGCATGAGTCATGACCCGCTTCCGACGCACGGTCAAGCTACCCTCGTTCCTCCAGAGTCCGATCGTACTCGGCGCGTATTGCCTGGATGTCCTTCCAGACGAGCCGCTTCGTCTCTTTGAGATCGTCGCCGCGCTGCCTCAGCACGTAGGCCGGGTGAAAGGTCGCCATCGTCTTCGCTCCGTAGACCTCGTGCCACTCGCCCCGGTCCTTCGTTATGCGGAAGTTTTTGTCTATGATGGACTTCGCCGCAGGCCCTCCGAGACACAGTATGACGCTCGGCTTGACGGCCTCTAGCTGGGCCTGCAGGTACGGGTCGCAGGCGCTGACCTCAGCGGTGCGCGGGGGACGGTTCTTCCAGCGGCCTCCCTCCTGCACGCAGGCCCGGCACTTCACGAGGTTCGTCAGGTAGACGTCGTCGCGGGTGAGCTTGACGGCGGCGAGGATGTCGTCGAGGAGCTTCCCGGCCCGTCCGACGAACGGCAGACCGGTCGCGTCTTCGTTCTCGCCCGGCCCCTCACCGATGAGCATCAGGGGCGAGGTCGGGTCTCCCGTCCCGAAGACGGTGTTCGTGCGAGTCTCGGAGAGGTCGCATTTCGTGCAGACAGAGACCTGTTGTTCGAGGGCCGCGAGCCTCTCACGACGGTCTTCCACGCCCCCGGTCGCATCGAAGAGGTTTTCCAAAAGATTCTCCAGTGGTTCGCTGACACGTGAATTTTACCCGGCGAAGGCGGCACTCAACCGTGAGGGAGGACTCCTTCTATCCCCTCTGAGCCTCTACTCTCTACCTCACGCGCCTCTGCCCGGAAGGTGAGCCGGGGGTCTCCCCGGCACGGCGCTTCAGGTAGATATTCAGGCCGTAGAGTGCGAAGCCGATAAGGATCACGACGGCGGCGCGGAGCCAGGTTCCGGCCTCCTGCTGTGTAACGAGGATGACGCAGGTTATGGCCCCCAGAACCGGGATGAACGACGGCGAGGTGAAGTGAGAGTGGTTGACCGGGCTGCGCCGCAAGACCAGCACCGAGACGTTCACGATGGCGAAGACTATGAGGATCAGGAGCACCGTCGTGCTCGCGAGGGCCGCGAGCCTCTCACGACGGTCTTCCACGCCCCCGGTCGCA
>JBPCNU010000152.1:0-3078 GCA_051000975.1 Rubrobacter sp. | reverse complement strand
CGCTGAACTCACCGGGAGAGGAGAGGAAAAAGAGCGCCGGGTCCATGCCAAGGGAGGTTCCCGTCACCTTGTAGTACTGATCCGCCCCGACGGAGATCAACGCCAGCAAGATCGTGGCGACGTGAAGCGAGACTACGGCGAGTACCCGGGCCACCCCGCGTCTCGCTACTATGAAGGTTCCCACCCAGAACATTACATACCCCAGGTTGAAGAGAAGGTCGGAGCGCAGCAGCGTAAGGCTCCCCGCAAGACCGTGTTCCGCCGGTAGCTCTATTATGCGAGCGACTTTAAGAGAAAGAGTCAGGAAAACGAACGGCACGAGGAGGCTAAGCAGATAGGCCCAGTCCTCGCGCTTCAGTCGGTGGTTCCGCCGAACGTCGTCCACGACCTTGGGTGTGTTCTTGTTGAAAGACATAAACGATTCAGGAGTTTAACAAGGATTCTCCGTATGGGATTATGGACGGTGATACAAAACTTCGCCTTCGTCTGGGGCTCCTTGCCCGCTATCGATCCCCTGACACCGTCTTTCGTATGATCCACGGGATATACTCCGCCCCATGTTCAAGAGCAACACATCCACTGCACTGCGACTGCACTGCGTGGCCGGGACATAAGCCGGTCTGCCGTGCCGCCTCTGAACGGATCAGTAGTTCGGGTCGCTTCGGAAACGTCGCTCGACCTGTCGAGCACGCCCTTTTCGAGTATGCCCTTTCGAGCAAGACGCTCCCGCCCGAGCCGTGGTGACGTTGCAGAGAGAGCACGAAGTCGAACCTGTCCTCGAAGAAATGACATCCTGATGACATTCTGTGATCGTCCGCAGCGTGAGAACCTGGAGGCGTCTTGAAGAAGCTTGCCGTAGCGACCGTGATGCTGGCGATATTCGTGTTCGCGGCGGGGTGTGGATCAGGCCAGTCCGCAACCGCACCGTTCGACGAGTCGAAGCCAACCGACGAGCCGAAGTCGGCCGGAAGCGAGGTGGGAGAGACGATTCAGGCCGAGGGAGGTGCCTTTACTCGTGTCTCGCCCGAGGAGTTGAACCGGGTCGCTGAGACGCAGGACTTCGTGCTGGTCAACACGCACATACCCTTTGCGGGCGACCTGCCCCGCACCGACCTCTCCATACCGTATGACGAGATAGCCGACAACCTCGACGAACTACCCGGCAAGGACCAGAGGATAGTCCTCTACTGTCAGGGAGGACCAATGAGCGACGAGGCCGCCCGTACCCTTGTGGGGCTTGGTTATACGGACGTCTGGGACCTTGGCGGGGGCATGGATGCCTGGCAGAGCGCCGGCTTCGATCTCGTGGGCGTGTAATCGGACGAACGCCGATCCCGGGCTTTCCACTCGCGCACCGGACACAATGGGCTAGAATCGTTTGCAGAATGAAGCAGACGAGAACCAGAGACGCATGATCTGGAACGCCCCCAGAAGGGAATTCTTCGCTATGCTTCTGGTCGCGCTCATCCTCGCCTGCCACGGAGCCTACGGGGTAAACCACCACTACCTCGCCGAGGCGATGATGCCGCCCGGCGTGGCCGACTCGAATCACAGCCCGGTCGCCGCCGCTGACGAACAAGCCTCTGACTCTAATGCAGTGTACTTCACTTATTTCATGGCCCTGTTCGCCCTGCTGGCAATCCTCTTCTCGCTCGCCGCAAAGAAGAATGCGATGGTCCTGCGCGACATCGAACGAGCGTCGTCCCGGATACCGGGCATCCAGAGACGCCTGCTACAGCTACCCCCGAGACCTTCGTCGGTGGTACTTCAGATCTTCAAACTCTGAGATACCCGCAGCCTCCCCGTACCCCGGGAAAGGCGAGAGCCGATTTTACTCCGCCCGAACAACATCACGGCCGGAACACCGGGGACCCGTTACGGGTGAAAGTATCCGAAACGCACTCCCTTTCCGGCAACACCAGTAGAAAGTAGAGATGATTCAAAGATGAGAAGATTTGTATCCATATTCCTGAGTTCGCTCATGCTGCTCGCAGGGTTCGCTCTGATAGGTTTCTTCGCCCTCGGATTCTTCGGGGCAACGTCTGGTACCGGAGCGACCAACGCCTCGGACCCGAGCGGCTTCAACGTACCCGACCTCGGACAGCCCGCCGACTACGGCTCCGGTGGGCCGGAAGACAGGACTTTGAAGCTCACGGTCCCGGCGATGAGCAGGATCTCGGACGTAGAAGTCCCGGATGCCGCCGGTAACGATACCGAAGCCCTCGACTCGAACGCCGCGACCCACCTCCAGGGTACGGGCTTCCCCTGGCAGGACGGCTCGAACGTCTATATCGCCGGTCATCGCCTCGGGTACCCCGGTTCGCCGAGCTTTCTTGCCTTCTACGACCTCACCAACCTCGAAAACGGGGACGAGATATTCCTGACGGACTCGTCCGGGACTCGCTATACCTACCGCGTCTTCGAGGAGTTCGTCGTGGAGCCGACCGACCTCTCCGTTACGGAGCCCGTGCCGGGCAAGAGTATCCTGACCCTCCAGACCTGCACGCTCCCGGACTACTCTCAGCGTCTGATAGTGCAGGCCGAGCTGGTCGGGAGAGAGTGATGGCGTCCGGTGACGCCCGGGCCTCCACTGTATACACGCGCCAGCTGGCCCACCCGGAATGCAGGCGTGCGGCACAGCTCCACCTCTCCGGGCTGTCCGAGGATTTCATCGCCCGGTTCGGAGAGAAGTTCCTCGAACGGTACTATCTTGCCTCGCTGGATAGCCCCTTCGCCGACGTGATGGCGGCCTCCGACCCCGCGAGCGGCGAGGTGTTCGGGATGCTGCTCGGCATCTTCGACACGCCCGCTCACTATTCGTTCCTTCTCAAGCAGCACGGTATCTCGCTGGCTCTGCGGGCGGCTACTCGCTCTATAGCAGACCCGGCCCTCGGACTCGATCTACTGAGGAGCCGGGGAACTCGCTACGCCCGGGGCGTCGTTCGCTCCTTTACCAGTAGTACGCAGCGCGAAGAAAACCTCTCCAACGAGAGGGTGGGCTTACTCGCGCACCTCGTCGTTGACGAAGACCGCCGAAGCCTCGGCATCGGACACGCCTTGGTCGACTCCTACGAACTC
>JBPCNU010000151.1:0-2834 GCA_051000975.1 Rubrobacter sp. | reverse complement strand
CTAACTAGCCGGAACCTTCCGGGACAACAGAGGCCGCCGGAGAATAACCCGACGGCCTCTAGCTTCTTTGCGTGAAACTCTGGTTAGAGGAGGAAGCTCTTGATGCTTCCCCAGATACCGGAGTTGTCTTCCTTGAAGTCGCGGTAGCTGACGACCCTCATGCCGTCCTCCTCCTCGATGATACGCTCGGCGTCTTCCCGGTCGTAGACCTGACCGAACTGATCGGAGTCGCCACTTTCCAGAACGGCCCGCTCGTCGTCGAAGACGAGGGCGAAGCCGGTGTTCTCCGAGGTGTCTTCATCGTCGTAGTACTCGACGAGCAGCGTCCCACCTTCCGGGACGTTCTCGTGCTCGCGGAGGTCGTCTGCGATCAACCGCAGCTTCCCCTCCTTCTTGACCGCGGTCGCCACGTCTACCTCGACGACGCCCGCCGCGTCGAAGGCGTCTATGACCTGATACTGCGGGACGTTCGGCTCGACCGGCTCGTTTGTCTGCCCGGATGCCGGGCTTACCGCATAGGCCGTGGCACCGAGCATCAACCCCGACGTGACCGCGACCAGCAGGCGTCTCGACGACACGACTCTGTTCATCAATTTTTCAGGCAAGGGGCCCCCTCCTTGACTTGATCTCCTGGATATCTCTCCTATTTGTCTCTCACCACCGGGGTTTTTAGACCGAACTGCTACCCGTCAGCAAGCGAGGTTCACACCTTAACACATGCCCGACTTCGTTTCGGGGTCTCCGGTACGGGCTCAGAGACGCATTTCCGTGGTGGAGCCTCGCACTATGAGACGGGTGCCGAACATTTCAGCCTCGCCGGTCGCGCTCTCCCCCTCTACCTGGGCGATGAGCCTGCGCCCGGCCCTGAGACCTTTCTCCTTGTGCGGCTGGTGTACGGTCGTCAGGGGCGGGTTCGACCTCGCGGCCTCCGGCACGTCGTCGTAGCCGACGATGGAGATGTCTTCCGGCACGCGCAACCCCGCCTCTCGAATGGCCTCCATAGCCCCGAAAGCGAGCTGGTCCGAGAGCGCGAGCAGGGCCGTCGGGCGCGGGTGCGAACTCAATAGAGCCTTCGCCGCGAGCCTGCCCTGCTCCGGGGTGTTCTCCAGGCACTCGTAGACGGGCACGGCGTTCCAGTCGAGCCCGACGGAGGAGATCTCGACCTCGTACCCGTCGAGCCTCGCGGCGGTGTTGGCGTGCGTGGCCTCCCCCCGCCGCTCCGGGCTGACGATCCCCCCGACGGGCTCACCCCCGAACTCGAATGAGACGACCCCGAACCGCCGATGCCCGAGACCGAGCAGATGCCTCGCCGCCGCCCGCGAACCGCCCTTGTCGTCCACCCCGACCGACGGCATACCGGCAACTATCGGATTGTCCACGAAGACCATCGGAAGCCCCCTCCCGACTATGCGCTCGACGAGCGGGTCATCCTCCGCGATGCAGTACGCGACGAAACCATCCACCGCCGCCCCCAGAACCGCCCCGATCTCACGCCCGCCCGCCGGTCCCCCCGGTAAGAGCAGCATCCCGAGCCCCGCCTCCTCCGCTGCGAACGAGACACCCTCCAGAAACATGACCGCCGCCGGGTCCGTGAAGGCGTACGAGAGCCTGTCCGCACACAGCACCCCGATAGCCCCCGCCCGCCGCCGCCGAAGCCCGCGCCCGAGCGGATCCGGCCCCGCATAACCGAGCCGGCTCGCCGCGCCGAAGACCCGCTCCCGCAAAGCCTCGGAGAGCTGATCCGGCCTGTTGTAAGCGTTCGACGCCGTCGCCACCGATACCCCGACCGCCGCCGCTACCTCCCGCAACGTCGCCCGACGCCCACCAGCTTTTCCCTTCGACTCCTCGCCGCTACTCTTCACTACTCTTGACTCCCATGCCGAAAATGCTACTTTACTTAAACGATTAAGTAAAGGAAGTGAATGGATCCGGGTCGCGCTGGTGGCCGGATCACTGGGGGTAAGATGCTGAGGAGTCTCGGGTACGGGATGGAGGTTGGGCTGCGGCGGGAGGTATATCTGGCGCGGCTGGCGGTCATCACGATCTTCTTCCTCAACGGGTTCGGGTTTGCGAACTGGGTGGTGAGGATTCCGGCCGTTCAGGAGAACGTCGGGATCGGGGCCGGGGCTCTGGGCTTCGGTCTGCTCGGCCTTGCGCTGGGGTCTCTGGTCTCGATGCCGCTCATTGGCGGCCTCGTTTCGCGCTTCGGTAGTCGCCCGGTAGTCGTGGTGGCGGTGCTCGTCTTCTCGACTGTTGTGCCGCTGCCAGCCTTGGCAACGACCCTGCTGGGTCTATTTCTCGCGCTCTTGGTTGTTGGGATGACGCACGGCGGCTTGGACGTGGCGATGAACGCCCACGCCGTCGCGGTAGAGGAGCGATACGGGCGGGCGATCATGTCATCCTTCCACGCCTTCTTCAGCCTCGGCGGGCTGGTCGGGGCGGTCGTGGGTGGCGTAGTCGCGGGCCTCGGTATCGGGGTTACGGCGCACCTGACGGGGGTCGCGGTCGTGCTGGCCATCGTCGCCCTCATCGCGACCCGGTACCTGCTCCCGGCGAGCGCGGACGCCGATTCCACCGAGGAAGGGGCGGAGAAGAGCCCCGCTTTCGCGAGGCCGACGAAGGCGCTTCTGGGGCTGGGCGTCATAGCGTTCTGCGTCCTTGTCGGGGAGGGTGCGATGGCCGACTGGAGCGCGGTGTATCTGAGCGGGTCGCTCGGAACCGGGGAAGGTTTCGCCGCCGCCGGGTTCGCGATCTTCTCGCTCACCATGACCCTCGGGCGGTTTTCGGGGGATTGGATTACCTCGAAGATCGGGGCAAAGACCATCGTTCGGGGG
>JBPCNU010000150.1:0-3775 GCA_051000975.1 Rubrobacter sp. | reverse complement strand
CGGCGTCAAGGGTACTCAGGAGCTTCGGAGATCGCCCCGCCTTCTCTATCTTTAGAAGCTCCTCGGCATACCGAGTACGCGCTCTCCGATGTGGGAGAGGATGAGGTTCGTCGAGATTGGAGCGACCTGATACAGCCGCGTCTCCCGGAGCTTGCGCTCCACGTCGTACTCGGCGTCCACCCCGTAGCCCCCCAGGGTCTGCACCGCGACGTTGCCGCACTCCCACGAAGCGTCGGCGGCGAGCATCTTCGCCATGTTCGCCTCAGCCCCGCATGGCTCCCCCGCGTCGAACTTACGGGCGGCCTTCTCGACCATCAGGTTCGCCGCTTCGAGGTTGACGTAGGCCCGAGCTATCGGGAACTGAACGCCCTGGTTCTGCCCGATCGGGCGCCCGAAGACCTCCCGCTCGTTCGCCCTCGATACGGCCCGCTCCAGGAAGAATTTCCCGTCCCCGATGCACTCGGCAGCGATCAGGATACGCTCCGCATTCATCCCGTCGAAGATGTACTTCAGGCCGCGCCCCTCCTCCCCGATGCGGTTCTCTGCCGGCACCGCCACGTTGTCGAACTCCAGCTCGTTGGTGAAGTTGTTCATCATCACCCGCCGCTGCTTCACCGTCAGGTTCTTCCCCTTGATGTCGCGCAGGTCAACGATAAAGACCGAGAGCCCGTGCGACCTCTTCTCGACCTCTTCGATGGGCGTCGTGCGAGCGAGCAGCACCATGAAATCCGAGTACTGGACCCTTGAGATGTAGATCTTCCGTCCGTTTATGACGTACTTGTCGCCCTTACGCTCCGCGAAGGTCTTGATGGCGGTCGTCTCCGTCCCGGCCTCGGGTTCGGTTACGCCGAAGGCCTGCAAGCGGATCTCCCCGGACGCTATCTTCGGCAAGAGGTCGCGCTTCTGCTCTTCGCTCCCGTGCCGCAGGACGGTCCCCATGACGTACATCTGGGCGTGGGCCGGGTTCGCGTTGGCCCCGCTCCGGTTCGCCTCCTCCATGATGGCGCAGGCCTGCTGAAGGTTCAGCCCGAGGCCGCCGTACTCGACCGGGATCAGGGCCGAAAGATATTTCGACTCGACCATCGCCTGCACCCACTCCTCCGGGTACTCGCGCCTCGCATCGAGGCCGCGCCAGTACTCGTTCGGGAACTTCGCGCAGACCTCCCTCACGCCCGCCCGCAGCTGCTCGATGTCCGTCTCGTTCGTCCTTGCGTTCGTCTTCGCGTTCGTCTGCACGTTCGGGTTTTCGTCTGAGATCACTGGCGTCCCTCTCTACTTCTTCGCCGGGAGTATGTCCCGCAGATCGTGCTCGTCTTCGAGGTTCCAGGTGCGGGCGATGATCCGCTCGACTTCACCAGCCGTCGTCCCACCGCCGAAGGCAGCGAGGCTCCGCGTCTTTTCCTCAATCTCCTCCCGCGAGAGCGTGTTCTCCGGGTCACCCTTCGGTACGTCCACTCTGGAGGTAATGGTTCTTCCGTCCTTCGTCTCGATGTCCACAAGGCCGATCCAGGCCCGAGGGTAAGCGCCGTCTACCTCTCTGTCCGGAACCATCTCGACCCTGTCGTGGAAGTTCCGGAGCCCCTGATCCCGGAGTGCTTCCTCCGTGAAGTCGGTAATGCTCGCCCGACCGCGATCCGCGATCAAAGCCAGCACGAACCCCATCGAGAATTTCGACTGGTGAATGGTCTGCGGGTCCGTGACGGGGCCGAGCACGTCTATCGCCCCCTGATGCACCCGGGCTCTGACGCTCGCCACGTCGCCCGCCGCGAGACCGTGCTCCTCCATCCCGACGAGCAGCGCATCCGCCGCCGGATGCGTGTGCCGGCACGACGCGTGGAACTTGAACGACGTCTCGAGGACGGCCCACCGCTCCCCGAGCCCGTCCGTTAGCCGTGACGGGTCCTCGTCGGAGGACATCCCGGCCGCCATCCCCTGCTTGCCTTCGAGGATCCTCCTCGCGCCGGTGAGACCGTCGCGGGCTAGGTAAGCCGCGAGCAGCCCGTCCGAGGCGGCCTTCGCCGTGTGGAGCTGCTTGGAGTCGGCGGCGTCTCGCAGGAACTCCCACAGCCCCGCCGCCTGCGTCCCGGCAGAACCTAGAGCGTGCAGCGTCCGTTCTTCATCGAGGCCGAGCAGGCATGAAACCGCAGCGGCGCTCGCAAGCGTCCCGACGGTTCCGGTCGTGTGGAACACCCTGTAGTGGCTGCGCCCGAGGAACTCCCCGACCCTCACACCCACCTCGTACCCGGCCACGCTCGCGGCGATGAAGTCCCGGCCCGTCGCACCGGTCTGCTGCGCCACCGCAAGGGCCGCCGGGAAGACTACCGCCCCCGGGTGAAAGACCGAGCCGTTATGCACGTCGTCCTGCTCCACGACGTGCGATGAAGCCGCGTTGACCATCGCCCCGAACAGCGGCGACGTGCGCCCCCGGTTGGTGAGCACCTCGCTCGGCCCCTCCGAAGGCCCCATCGTCTGCATGAACCCCTCCAGCGCGGCGACGGGCCTCGACTCACGCCCGGCCAGCGCCGAGGCCGCCCAGTCGAGGAAGAGGTCCTTCGTCCGCTCGACGACCTCCCCCGGAACGTCCCTGTAGCGCAGGGCCGCGACGAAGGCAGCCAGGTCTTCCGTCGTACCGGCGGTCGCACCGGCGGTCGTTGTAGCTTCGCTCTGCATCACTTCCCCTCCTTCGGGGTCGGGCGGTTCGGGGTCGGGCGGTTTGCGTTCGGGACGTGGCCCCGTCTGTAGACCATGAGCGTCCGCTTGAAGGTAATGACGACCGTCCCGTCCTGGTTGTAGCCGGTCGTCTTGACAGTGATGATGCCGATGTTCTCCCTCGATTTCGACCCACGTTTTTCGAGAACTTCGGACTGGGAGTAGACCGTGTCCCCTTCGAAGACTGGGGCCGGGAGCCTGACCTCGTCCCACCCGAGGTTGGCGAAGACGTTCTGAGAGATGTCCGTGACGCTCTGCCCCGTTACGAGCGCGAGCGTGAACGTCGAGTCGACGAGCGGCCTCCCGAACTCCGTCCCTGCCGAGTAGTGACGGTCGAAGTGTATGGGAGCAGTGTTCTGGGTCAGCAGCGTGAACCACGAGTTGTCCACATCCATAACCGTCCGCCCGAGCGGATGCTCGTACACATCCCCCACCTCGAAGTCCTCGAACACCCTGCCCCTCCATCCCTCCACAACTCCCACGAAACCACCTCTCAATACCTCATGCTCTATTTCTATTTGTCCGTACAAATCAAGCAGATACATCATACAACAGGATGCCGCTCAGACGAGACCGCAGAGTACGGACCCACCACCCTCCTCACAACGTCCAAACCCATCAGTCGCGACTAGCTTATTGCATAAGCAGATAAACGATTATTTGAATAAATGAATAAGTAATTATATGTTTATTCGATATTTCACTCCTTCTATACGCATACCCATATTTAACTCTGGGCTCGCAGCGAGTTCGGAGGTGGGATTCCAGAGACGAGACGAACACTCGTGCCCGGCGAGCGGGCGCAGATGCACTGATAGGAGTTCCTTCAGAGGACTCCGTGAGCCTCTCTCAGCGGTTCGAGACCGTGTTCCGGGATGGCCACAGCCTGGCGAGGCACTCCCGTAACCGTGTGTGCCTCAGGTTCACCGGTCTTCTTTCTTTCCAGAGAAGACATTTGCGCCGATCTCGCCCTGCCCCCGAGCATCATTAGGCAGCCTGGGATCGAATAAGTGAGTATGTATTTATCTGCATAATCGATTATCTGAATATTCGATTATTTGCTTAT
>JBPCNU010000149.1:0-5818 GCA_051000975.1 Rubrobacter sp. | reverse complement strand
GCCTTAGAAGGTCTATAGGGACGGGGAGGATAATTGTGGAGTTCTGATTCACGGCTATATCGGACATCGTCTGGAAGAGCCGAAGCTGCATCGCCTCCGGGCTCGAGAGTTTGTCGGCGGCCTCACGCAGGCGTTCCGAAGCCTGAAACTCACCCTCAGCGTCTATGATCCTGGCTCGCCTGTCGCGCTCCGACTCGGCCTGACGGGCCATAGCCCGCTGCATCTGCTGCGGGATCTCAACGTCCTTGACCTCCACGACGCTGACCTTCACGCCCCAAGGGTCGGTCTGCCTGTCTATGATGCTCTGAAGCTCGTCGTTGATGGTATCCCGGTTGGTAAGCAGGTCGTCCAGGTCTTTCTGACCGAGGACGCTCCTAAGGGTCGTCTGGCTTATCTGAGACGTAGCAAGGACGTGGTTTTCTACCTCCAAGACGCTCTTGTTCGGGTCCACGACCTTGAAATAGATGACGGCGTTGACCCGCGCCGGGACGTTGTCTCGGGTTATTACATCCTGCGGAGGAACGTCCATCGTTATGGTTCTCAGTTCTATCTTTACCATCGTATCCACAAACGGATAGAGCAGGAACAAACCGGGGCCTCTCGGACCACCCCGTACCCGTCCGAGGCGGAAGATCACACCCCGCTCGTATTCCTTGACTACCTTGATCGAACTCAAAAGCACGAACACTACGACTATGGCGACGAAGAATAGAGCAATCGCCCCGATCCCAAGCCCTACGGCCTGAACCGCCGCCGCTAAAGCTAGTCCCACTACACCCATGTCTCGAACCACCCCTTCCGTGTTCCCCGAATCTGCTTACTTTTTCTTGCTCTCAGAAAACCTGCTAACCTGACCAACTCGACTCTTGAAATTTATTTCATTCTAGCATCCCCCGGAAAACACCCTGTTCATCCTCTTACAAGGAGCCTCGATGCCCTAGCCGAAGGGGAGAGACTCCTCATAAACCTTCAGCCCTCCGAAAGTAAGCTGGACCGTAATCCTGCAACCTGTGCCTCTGGGGCAACCAGGATGGAGGGACCGTCACCTTGCCGACACGCTCTGCGACCGAAATACTGGAATCACCCAATCGAATTACCCATCGCGTTCGCACCCCGAATGACACCCTCGTTGCCTGCGTTGATCGCCGTCGTCGCTGCGCTCGTTTGGAGCCGGATTTCAGGTGAGTGTTTTGAGGGCAAGGAAGGCACTCCAGAAGCGGCGTTTCCCCGGTTCGTCGTCGAGAACGGGGGCGAGGGAGGGGAGCAGGAGCCCGGCGGTGTTTCGTTTCCAGGGGAATGGGGTCCCAGGGGTCGCATCGGCGAACTTTCCGAGGCTCAGGGGATTCTGGAGTTCATCTATCTCGCGGGCGGCTTCGGAGCCTACAGCAACGAGTATTCGGGGTTCGGTCAGGCGGAGTTCTCTATTCAACATTCCGGTAGCGGTGAAAGTAACATACGCATCGGGGAAGTTTACGGCGTCGAGGCTGAGGGAGATCGCCTGTATAACTCTTGGGCCGACGGGTTGCTCGAGGATGATCACGACCCCGAACAGCGGGTCTCCGAGGGGTTTCGGGTGTCCGGCGCGTTGCATCTGACGGTAGATATCCGCGAGGCCGCGTTCGGCCTTCTTGCGGTAATCCGATGCGGGAGTTCGCTGGGTCACGGGTCAGATCCCGCAAAGATGGTTTCGTGAGGCGACATCTGTTATCCGTTTCGTTGTCGCTGGCCCTGCACAGTCTAGAGGTGCTGAGTCCAGCGTTATAGGATGCCGGGTTCGTTTCATCGGTGCGTCGTTCTTCGTGCGACTTTGATCCATACTGGATGAAGTTTACAGTTCGCAGGAGCCTCTGTATAATCCTCCACCGATATGAGAGGGGACGAAGTACCTAATGCACAAGATATTGGGAGAACTGTGAGGCGACTCAGGCTGGTACAAACGCCTGAGAAGCGAGAGGAACGCCGACCCCGACAGAGCGTGGACTACGCTCGCAAGTCTTTTGACGGCACACTCAACATAACACCGCCCACCCTGAGTGCGCCGGGCGAAAACTCAGAGTCCCCCCGGACGACCCCGAGAAACGTGAAGAAGATCAACACCCTCACCCCCCCCCAGACCCGACTCTCCCCCGGCGACCCCGGAGAGGGGGGCGCCGAAGGCGGAAAGAGCAACGATGTTTCGGTTCGGCGCGTAGCTCTTAGAGAAGCCCGTAGCCGCTCCCGTAAAACCAATCAGGAGAAAGTCTACCGGAGGCGTCGCACAGCGGCCATCTGCTTCGGGGTGGGGTTGCTCGTCTTCGGTGCGCTCATCGCCCTGTTGCTAATCTTCGGCCCGGCGGGGAACGACGATGCGGGGGCTGCGATCAGCCCCGATGCCGCGCCGAATACCGTACTCGCCGAGTCGGCTGGCGCCCCCCTGATGACCCCGATTCGCCCCGAGGCCCTGAACGGTCTCGGCTACCATGCCGAAGGCGAGGGGTTCTCGGAGATGACCCCGAGGGGTCGCAACCTCGGCTCGGTGTTCTCCGTGTTGCCGCTCGTAGGCTCCACGCCGGAGAACCTCGGTTACTTCGTCATGGACTCCGCAGGCCGGGGCGGCCCGAATACCGGGGCCGTTGACGTGGGAGCGAAGGCCGGGGCCGAAGTCTTCTCGCCCGTGACCGGGCTCGTGACCGGTATACGACCCGACCCGAAGATAAGAGGCGCGAGCGTCGTAGAGATACAGCCGACCGAGAACCCCGACCTTCGGGTCTACGTTACGCTCGTCGTCTCTGAAGACGGCAGCGCAGGGGTCAAAGCTCCGGTCGAGGCCGGTGAGACGAGCCTCGGGACGGTTGCAAACTCCGCGAACGTGCTGGAGCCGCAGCTCGCCGAGTACACCGAAGAAGACGGAAACCACGTCACGGTCTTTACCTCGAACGTCGGATAGTCGGGGGTTCGGCGAGTGTTCATCCAGTTGTTTCAGACCAACCCTGCCGCCGCGGTCGCGCTCGTGCTGGGGTTCGTTATCGGGATCACGATCCACGAGGCCGCTCACGCTTATTCGGCCCTGAAGCTCGGTGACGACACCGCCTACCGGGACGGGCGCGTTACGCTCAACCCGGTTGCTCACCTCGATGTACTGGGAAGCCTGATGCTCGTAATGGCTGGCTTCGGCTGGGGGAGGCCAACCCCGGTTATGACGACCCGGCTGAAAGGCGGCGTCTTCGGGCCGGTCATGGTCGCATTCGCGGGGCCACTCTCCAATCTGCTGATCGTCTTCATCTGCGCCGGGCTTTACCTCATACCGACGTTTCAGTCCGAGTACTTGCAGGTGATAGTGGCGGCGGTTGCGTTCGTCAACGCGCTGCTCTTCGTCTTCAACCTCATCCCGATCCCACCGCTCGACGGGTCGAAGATGATCTTCCCGTTCCTGCCGCGCTTCATGGGGCCGTTCGTGGATTTCATGAACCAGTACGGGCCGTTCATCCTGCTCGCGCTCGTGATCGGCTCGCTGCTGCTCAACATCCCGGTCCTCAGCGTGCTGCTCGCCCCGGTCTTCCCGATCCTCTACGTTCTCGGCCTCGGCGACGCTCTCTCCGTGATGTATGGCGGCTAAACCGGCTTAGAAGAGGGCGATTATCCTCTAGGCTCGGACTTTCTGCTCAGAGACTTTCTCGGCGCTCTTCGGAAGCGGGAGCAGGATGGAGAACCTGCTGCCCCGGTCCCGTCCGCTCTCGACCCGAATGTCACCGCCGAGGTGCTCCGTGATCTCACTCGCCAGCGCGAGCCCGAGGCCGGTACCGTCGGCCCTCGAAGAACCCTCGGCCCGGTAGAATCGCTCGAAGATGCGGGGTATCTCCGGCTCCGGGATGCCGCAACCCTGGTCTCTCACGCTTATGAGCGCGCTACCGTTCTCGCGGGCGAGTTCGAGGTCTATCGGAGTTCCGGCCGGCGAATACTTTATGGCGTTGTCCACGAGTATCGTGAGGGCCCGGTGGAACTGAATCGGGTCGGTCGTAACGGGCGGTATCTCGTCTGAGGTCTGGATGGTCATCGGCCTCCCCGTGTAGGCGAAGTCCCGCTTTATGTCGTAGAGCATCTCCTCCAGGTAGACATCCTCCTCACGGAATACGACCGCGTTCGCGTCGAGGCGCGAGAGATCGAGAAGGGTCCGGGCGAGGTCTTGCAGCCGCTTGGTCTGGGCTTTGATCTCCTCCATGAAGTCTTGCCTGAGGTTCGCGTCCGGCTCGTCTTCAAGGAGTTCCAGGTAGCCCGATATCGCAGAGAGTGGCGTCTTGAGTTCGTGCGAGGCATTGGCGATGAACTGGGCCTTGGAACGCTGAATGCGCTGTTCCTCGGTAACGTCGCGCAGGATGGCGAGCGCGCCGTCTTCGAGCGGGGCGGCCCTTATCTCGATGATCTTCCGCTCGCCCGACTCGGACTTGGCCTCGGCCTCCGGCTCCGTTATCGCGCCACTGTAGCGCGTCTTGGCAAGGACTTCCTGAAGGCGGATGTGGAAGTCAAGGTCGGAGGATTCCAGGAGTTCCTTAGCCTTCGGGTTCAGGAAGACAGCGTTCAGGTCGCGGTTCACGCCGATGACGGCGTCGGTCATACCGTCGAGTATGGCCTGACCGCGCTGCTTCTCCTGCTCGACCTGATCAAAAGCATCCATCAGGGAGACGGCCATCGAGTTGAACGTGTCGCCCAGGGCGCCGACCTCGTCTTCGATGCGGATGTTTATGCGTTCGTCGAAGTTCCCGGCGGCCAGACGCTCCGCCGCGAGCCCCAGACGCCGGATGCGGCGAGAGATGAGCGTCGCCACTACGTAGCCGGAGAGGCCCGAGATGAGCATCGAGAGCCCGAACGCTATGAGCGCGATCCTCTGTATGTTCTCGAGGGCCGCGTCCACGTTCTCCACGTCGTCCTGAGTAAAGAACTTGACCAGCACGACCGAGGTTCCGGTCTGCCCGTAGATACCTTCGACGTTTATCGGCGAGGCGTAAGTCGCTATGATCTGCCCCTCCCGCGCCCCGCCTTGCGGTACTTCGTCTATGCTCTCGAAGGGTCTGCTCTGCCGGACCGACTGGCTCACCACCGACGGGTCCCAGTCGTCGAGGTTCCCATCCAGGATGGTGCCGTTCTCGGCCTGTACTATCCCCCACTGAAGACCACGACTAGCGGCGAAGGACTGTATCCTTCGTATCGTAAGTCCGTCGCTGTTTGCGAACTGAGCCTGAAACTGCTCCCCGACCTGCTCGAAGGTACGGTTGCTGGCCCGGTCGAGGGTGTCTTCCATGATGGGGCGGACGATCTCGTACGCCGCTATTCCCGCGAACGCCGTAACCAGCATGAACAGGGCGGTCAGCCAGACTTTAATCCCGACCCTCGGCCTGAAGAGCCTTCTCCTGTGTCCCGGAAATGAGGCGGGCCGGGCGGGACGGTGCGGTGATGCACCGTTCTCGTTCTGCGAGTGGTCTCCCCTAGCGGAAGACATACCCTACACCCCGGGCGGTGGGGATGAACTCCGGGTTGCGGGGATTGCGCTCTAGCTTTTCGCGCAGGTGCCTTATGTGAACGTCGACCGTTCGCTCGTCGCGGAACTCGTCGCCCCAGACCTGGCGAAGTAGCGCGCTCCTCGAAAATACCCGCCCCGGACTGGACGCCAGCGTCGAGAGCAACTCGAACTCCGTGTATGTGAGGTCCACCTCCGCGTCCCTTACGAGAACCCTGCGGCTCGGAAGGTTCACCTTGAGTCCGTCGTAGGAAAGCTCATCCGGCTTCTGACCAGCCGGGACCGCCGCCCGGCGCATGATCGCCCTTACCCGCGCCACGAGTTCCC
>JBPCNU010000148.1:0-3707 GCA_051000975.1 Rubrobacter sp. | reverse complement strand
TTCCCCTTCCTGAAGTTGAAGTAGGCGAGGGCGAGGGCGACCGTCGCGTAGACAGCCCAGGGGTGAAGTCCCCAGTGGAAAAACGAATAGCGCATGCCGAGTTCCGCCGCCTGCGGGCTTCCGGCCTCGGCCATCGCGTAGGGCGGCGTCCCGAGGTGAGAGACAGGCTCCGCAACCCCCCAGAAGACCAGCCCTATCCCCATCCCGGCGGCGAAGAGCATCGCAAACCACGAGAGCCGCCCGAACTCAGGCTGCTCGTCGTCTTTACCGAGGCGGATCTTTCCGAACCGGCTGAAGGCCAGAAAGACCACGAAGACGAGGAAGACACTCGTCGAGATCAAATACAACCACGCGAAGTTCCCCAGCACGTAGCTCAGTACGAGCGACGTTACGCTGGAGAGGTTCTCCGTGAGAAATACCCCCCAGAGCACGAACAAGATCGATATTGCAATGGAAACATAGAAAACCGGCCCGATCCTACCCTCGACTCGAGAACTGCTATCCAAAGGTACATCCTCCCCGTCAGGCTGCCAAGCCAGAAAGCGAACATAGAATACGTTCATTGTTTCACGCCAAAGCATACATCAAACTACAAACGTATAGTAGAGGCTTCCCCTAGCGAATGATGGTTCGATCCTCGCGGAGGATCTCCACCGCGTCCGGGTCGGTGTGAAATACCCTTACCCGCACGCTCGAAGCAGCGAGTAGCATCCCGAGGATTCCGGCCCGCAGATCCGACGGGTTCGCGACTTCGACCCAGCCGACCTCGGCGTTCGTGAGGTCGGCATCGGTGGTCACGAAACGCTGGAGCAACAGGCTGAGCGGCACGCGCAACACGAACGCGAGCAAGACCCCGGCCACTATGAGCAGATACAGCCACTGGCCGCCGAGGTAGACGCCGAGGCCGACGGCCGCGAGAAAGAAGACCGCTGCGAGCAGGTTGGCCGCCACGATGGTCGTGCCACAGTTCTTGTGTATGGCAAGCTTCTTCTGGCCGTCCTTGAGGCGCGAGAGCGCGACCCTGGAGGCCGTCTCGACTTCATCGAGCGTCCTGACACCCTGCACGAAGAAGCCCTCGTCCGTCGAGAAACCACTGAGCGGTCGGCCCGGTTCTTTCTCCAGCATCACGGCGATGGTCGCGTGTTCCAGGGCGTGGTTTCTGCGGAGGATCTTCTTCCCGAAGATGGACTTGAGCTGACCGGGGTAAACAAACAGGCTCCCGACGGCCCGGAGCGAGAAGAGTATCGGCAGCAGAAAGATGAAGAACACGAGGAAGACCGCCACCCCGAAAGCCAACAATATCGCCACACCAACCACCCTCGTTCATCGCTCGTCGGTTCTACTCTGTTGGCAGATTATACGGGCCGGGGCTCGCTGCGGTTGCGCGGGATGCCACGGGAAACGCCGCTCGCTACCAGCCGAACGGGAGCCGCACCTCCCCCGGTTCTTCCATCTCCCAGCCGAGCGAGAGCGCGGCGAGTACGACCTCGCGGTGCAGCGGCGCGTCGTTCGGCGGCCCACACGGCTCGTTGTACGGGAACCCGACGCGCCCGACCCTCGGGGCATCCATATCAGCCTCCATCGAGAGCGTAACCGTCGGGACGCCGCTCCTCTCCGTCTCCGAGGCGATGAGCGCGGCGTTCCGGTGGCAGAGCGGACACGCCGGGGTGATGAGCGCGACATCCACCTCATCGGTGACGAGTCTCCCGGCGACTTCCGGGGCGGTCTCCTCGATCAGCGGCCCGGCATCGTGAATAGCCCCCATGAACGAGAAGTGTCTGACGCTCACGGAGCCGACCAGACCATCCTCCGCGATTCTCCCGAGCGTCCAGAGCGGTAACAGACCGTCGAGGTCTCCGGGCTTCTCCCTCTCCGGCGCGTGGTCGTAATGGGTCCAGGTGAGGTCGTCGTATCCGGCGTCCGGGGGGATCCCACGGTAAGAACAGTCCCCCAGAGGGTCGTCTATGTCGAAGGGTTCCTGAGACTTCAGGTGAACGCCGCTCGTCGTTACGAGGGCGACCCTGGATTCAGTCAGAGGCCGCTTCGGAAGGGCGAAAGGTGGCATCCCGCCCTCAGACGTTGAAGCGGACGATGAGGGTGTCCCCGTCCCGAACGGCGTAGTCGCGGCCCTCCATCCGGATCTTCGCCTGCTCCTTCGCCCGGCTCCACGACCCGGCCTCCACGATGTCGCTCCACAGCCCCACGTCGGCCGAGATGAAGCCGCGTTCCATGTCCGAGTGGATGGCCCCGGCGGACTTCCTCGCGCTCGAACCTTCGCGCACGGTCCACGCCCGGCTCTCTTTCTCCCCCGTAGTGAAGAAGGTTATGAGGCCGAGCAGCGAGTAGGCGGCCCGCACGAACTCCTCGAACCCGGTGCGCTCCACGCCGAGCATCTCGAGATACTCCCTCGCCTCATCCTCCGGCAGGTCCACTATCTCCGCTTCGAGCCGTGCCGAGATCCGGACGACCGCCGCGCCTTCTCTCCGGGCAAACTCCTTGACTTTCTCGCTGTACTCGTTGCCCTCGGCCACGTCTTCTTCCCCGACGTTCGCTACGTACAGGGTCGGCTTCGCGGTGATAAGGGCCGCCATCGCCTCGTCTATCACGTCAGTCGCCTCGAAGCTGCGAGCCGGGTTCCCGTCGTAGAGGTGGTCGCGAAGCCTCTCGAGCTCTACGGCTTCGGCCTTGACCCTCGCGTCTCCGCTCTTGGCGGCCTTTGCAGCGCGCTCCAGCCTCCGCTCGACGGAGGCGAGGTCGGCCAGGAGAAGCTCGGTGTTTATGGTCTCCGCGTCGCCCTCCGGGTCGACGCCGCCGTGAACGTGGATGACGTTCTCGTCCTCGAAGCACCTCACGACGTGCGCCACGGCGTCGCACTCGCGAATGTTGCCGAGAAACTGGTTGCCAAGCCCCTCACCCGAGTTCGCTCCCTTCACCAGACCGGCGATGTCCACGAAGTCCACCGTCGCCCGGACGACGTTCTTGCTCTCGGAGACCTTCGCGAGCGCGTCCAGCCGTCCGTCCGGCATGACCGACACCCCGACGTTCGGGTCTATCGTCGTGAACGGGTAGTTCTGGGCCTCAGCGCCAGCCTTCGTCAGGCTGTTGAATACCGTTGACTTGCCGACGTTCGGCAGTCCTACTATGCCTACTTTCATAAGGTTATCGTATCAAATAGTTGCAAATGTGGTTGCAACCGGAACAACCAGAACAAACGAGAGTTATCTGGTTTCATCGGAGCGCGGCTGCTTCTTCCGGGAGGTCCAGGCGGCGGAGGCGGTTGCGGCCCCGATAAGGACGGTGGCTTGAACGATGGCGGCGAAGGCGGTGCCGACGAGGTAGAGGTTCCAGGCCTCGTCACCGGAGAGTTCCACATCGAGGACTTCGGAGAGGGAGGTCGCGATCTCAGCCCCCCCGATGGTCTGCGCGGCGACTATCGCCCCGGCGGCGGCCCCCATGATGTAGAGCGGCGCGGCGAGAGCTCCCCCGATAAGGCCCGAAGACGCAGCGGAGCCTTCCTTGCCAGCCTTCGCGGCCCGCTTGCCGCACGAGAAACCGATGAACCCGGCGGCGACGATCCCGGCGAAAGACCCGAAGAGCGAGACGATGAACCCGACCACTCCACCGACCGCGCCCCAGGTCATCCCCACGCGGGTGACGCTACTCTGCCCGCCGTTTTCGTCGTTCCTGTCGTTGCGCTCGTCCATGCC
>JBPCNU010000147.1:0-6127 GCA_051000975.1 Rubrobacter sp. | reverse complement strand
GACCTCGAACTCGGCAAGGGCGTCGGCGCGGCTCAAAGGGTCTTCTCAAGGAGCGGTGCGGTAGCTTGAGCGACAACCTGAAGGTACTCATACCGGAGAAGCTCGCCGAACCCGGTATAGAGCTTCTCAAAAAAGACTTCGAGGTCGACGTGAAACTCGGCCTCTCACCGGAGGAATTGCTGGAGGTCATCGGCGACTACGACGGCCTCATCATCAGGAGCGCGACGCAGGTAACGGCGGAGGTCATCGACCGCGCCGGCAAGCTCCGGGCCATCGGCCGGGCCGGAATAGGCGTTGACAACATAGACATCGAGGCGGCTACTAAAAGGGGCATCCTCGTCGCCAACGCCCCAGAGTCGAACACGGTCGCCGCCGCCGAGCACACCCTCGGCCGGATGCTCGCGGTGGCGCGCTACATCCCCGTCGCCGACGCGACCTTGAAGAACGGCGAGTGGAACCGGAGTGCGTACAAGGGCGTCGAGGTTCAGGGCAAGACGCTCGGCCTCATCGGTCTAGGACACGTCGGGGCGATAGTCGCTCGTGGCGCTCTGGGTATGGGGATGCACGTCCTGGCCTACGACCCTTACGTCTCCGAAGATCGGATCAAGGAAATGGGCGTAGACCAGGCCGAGACTACGGACGAGGTCTTCGAGCGGGCCGACTTCGTCTCGCTGCACGTCCCGCGTACCCCGCAGACGACCGGCCTCGTGAATGCCGAATCGCTGAAGCGCATGAAGAAGTCGGCGTACCTGATAAACGTCGCCCGGGGTGGCATCGTGGACGAGGGCGACCTTTACGACGCGCTCAAGGCCGGGGAGATCGCAGGCGCGGCGCTCGACGTATTCGTGAAGGAGCCGGAGACGGAGTCCCCGATCTTCAAGCTCCCGAACGTCGTGGTAACGCCGCACCTCGGGGCAAGCACGGCTGAGGCTCAGGACCGGGCCGGGATAACCGCCGCCGAGCAGGTCGCGACGGCCCTTCGCGGCGGCGTCCCGGTCCACGCTATAAACGCCCCCGTTCCGTCCGGTGAGGGCGCGGAGTTCGTGGCGCAGTTCTCCGAGCTCTGCGAGACGCTGGGCAGGCTCCTGTACCAGCTCACGGATAAGCCGGGGAGTTCGCTCAAGATAGAGTACTCGGGAGAAGTCGCTCGCTTCGACACGCGGCTGCTCGACGTATCGGCTCAGAAGGGTCTGCTCGCGCCGATGGTCAACGAGCCGCTGAACTTCGTCAACACGCCGTCGCTTGCCCGATCACGAGGTCTGAAAGTAGAGACGATCAAGGCGAGCGGGAGTTCGGATTACACGAGCCTCGTGATCCTGCGGCTCGCAAGCAGCGAGGGTGAGATGGTCGTCAGCGGGACGCTCATCGGACCGAAGATGCAGCCGCGCCTGATACACGCCGTCGGCTTCGACTTCGACATCCCGCCGGAGCGGTACATGCTCTTCATAAGGAACGAGGACGTTCCGGGGATGATCGGCAAGGCCGGAGCGACCCTCGGGGAACACTCCATCAACATCGGTAACATGGCCGTCGGACGCGGCGAACCGGGCAGCCGGGCGGCGATGGCCGTGACGGTGGACGAGCCGGTATCGCAGGAGGTCATAAGCGCACTGCTCGCCATAGACGGCTTCACCGACGCGCGTGCGGTCTCGCTGTACTAGTAGCGACGGGTCGTTGCCGGGTAAGTTCTTTCAGGTAGGTTCTGTCGGGTACGAAAGGAGCGAAGATGCCATCCGAAATCGTCGAGAAGGTCATAGCCTGGTACAGGCCGTACGGGGCGACGTACCGACCGGGTGAGAAGGCTCCGTTCTCCGGGACGTTCATCTGCGACCGGGGGACGATGCTCCCGCCGGTCAGGGTGCAACTCTCGCGGGGGGAGGCCTTGCCGGAGGCCGAGGGGCTCGGGAAGCATACCCTCTGGCACGGCACGAACATCCAGGCGTAGTGAGCGGCTATCCCGCTCGCCGGAAGAAGGAATCTACGCTCTTCTCTCCTGCGGGCTGGATTCGGGTAGACTGTCCTTCTAGTGAGCAATAATGAGTAATAATGAGTAATAGTGAGCGATGGTGAGTAGAGAAGAACGGTCGGGGTTCGGTGTGGCGCGGCTGCTCTTCGCGCTGGGGGCGGTCTTGATCCTGACCTCCATCTTACTCACCGCTCTGTTCGCCCTTACCGGCTCCGACCTGACCGACGCTCGCGACGACCTCGCGCTCTGGGCCTTCGCCCTTTCCGGGATATTCTGCCTCCTCTTCTGGTGGCGCGAGCGGTCGAAGATGACCGAATCCTCGAAGGAACTCGAAGACGAACTGCGGGAGAAAGAGCGGCTGGAGGCCGAACTAGCTCACTCCCGTAAAGAGGCGAAGGAGGAGCATTCGCGGGCGGAGAAGTCCCTGCGGGCAGAGAAATCCCTGCGAGATGGGCGTGACCGGGCTGAGAAAGAACTTGGTCGGGAGCGTTATCTGAGGTCGCGTTCCGAGCAGGCGCACCGCTCGGTCGAGCAGTGGCGGTCGCAGCTGCACTCCGAGATGATGCGACTCTACGGTGAGCGTGGCCTGCTCGCCGATGGTCACGACATCCCGACCATGGTACTCGGGCTCGTGATGGAGCTCGTCGGGGCGAAGAAGGGGATACTCCTTTCGAGCGGTGGTTCCGAAGATGAGAGCTTCGGGCTTCTTGCACACGAAGGTTTCGAGAACGACCCGACGAGGAGCGCGCTGGTCCGGCGGTTCGCCGGAGAAGTCATGGAGCGGGATGGTGCGATCCGGGAAGCACATCCCACCCTCGGCGACGACGGATCTCCGGCGGATGATGAGATCGAAAACCTCCTCGCCATCCCCATCTTCATCCGGGACGAGTTCGACGGGGTGGTGGTCTGCGCGAACAACCCGGACGGCTTCGAGGACTACGAAGACGAGGTGTTGCTCGCGGTCGGGGATCACGCCGGGGCCGTCCTTCAGAACAGCCGCCTGCAGAGCGACCTGAAGAACTCCTACCTGACGACCGTCGGGGTGCTCGCCGAGGCGATGGCGGTGAAGGAGCCGTCCCTGCGGGGACGTTCGGATGACGTGGCGGGCTACGTTCTGGAGCTCGCGGATCACTTCGAGCTCTCGCCCCAGAGGCGGGACGCTCATCTTCGGATCGCTCCTGCACGACGTGGGGAAGATCGGTATCAGCGAGTCCATCCTCTTGAAACCCGCCGCTCTGACCCCGGAGGAACGCACGATCGTCGAGCTTCATCCCAGAATCGGCTATCACCTTGTCCGGCGCGTTCCGGCTCTGCGGGCAACCGCCCCGGCGATTCTCCACCACCACGAACGCTACGATGGCGACGGCTACCCTTCCGGGCTTCGCGGGGAGGAGATCCCCCTGGAGTCGCGGATCATAAGCGTTGCGGATTCTTTCAGCGCGATGGTCACGGACAGACCCTACCGGGCGGGGCGTTCGGCGGAGGAGGCTCTCGCGGAGCTAGAGCGATGCTCCGGTACTCAGTTCGACCCGGAGGTGGTCGAGGCGTTTATCGAGGTGGTGAGGCGCAACCCGCTGAGCGAGTCGGGCGGGAAGTCTATGGTCGAGGGCGACCCGGCGCTCCTGGCGCAGTTGAACGGTCGGGAGCCTGTCTTCGGCCACGCCCTGCTCTCGGTCATGGACAACCTGACCTCGCTCTACACCCGCCGCCACCTCTACGAGACCGCCGCCGGGCAGGCGAGAAGAGCGGTCGTGAACGGCAAGCCGTTCTCCGTCGCCCTCGTGCGGCTAGACGGGGTGGAGGCCGTCAACCGCGAACGGGGCTACGCCGCCGGGGATCACGAAATACAGTCCTCAGCGAACGCCGTGCGCCGGGTCGCGCTCCGCTGGACCGGGACTGCCTGCCGCTACGGAGATATTCGCCTCGCCGTCGTGGTGCCGGACGCCGGTGGTCTGGCCGCCGCCGGATTCCTCAAGGAACTGGCCGAGGAGATCCCGGACCCAACCGCCACGTTCTCCGCTGCGACCTGGATGCCCGGCGACGAGGGCGAGACCGTCATCGAGCGAGCCTCCAGCGGCCTGCCAGAGTCGAAATCTCCGAAGGCAATCCCTTCCAGGAACCACAGAATCCTGGACTAGAGCGCTTCTCGAAACAACTGATCTACCGCTTCGCGGAGCCTCGAACAGCTGATGTTGGGCCGCTGAAGGATACATAGACAGCGTGAATTTTCTAGGGATCAGTTCTTCTGCAAATTGCTGTAGAGCGGTTTGCTCTAGCGTTGCTCGTCCTCAGCGACCGCTATGCCTATATTAGCGAGCCTTTTCGGGGCGAAAGCCGGATGCTACGAGTAGTCGCTGCCTCCGGCTTTCAGGCGGGTCCTTAAGGATCGCTCTGCCGAGCGGTCGCGTTGCAGGAGTAAGCTTCGGCCTCTTATCCTTGGGTGAGGCTCTTTATGAAGTCCGTCGTGAGGTCTGCGATGCGCAGGGCGTCGTTGTCCAGGGTGGCGACGTGGTAGGAGTCGTCGAGCCAGACCAGTTCCTTGTCGTTGCTCGCGATGGCATCGAGGATGAACGGGCCGTTTCCGGGCGGCACGACGTGGTCTTCTCTTGACTGGATCACGAGCGCGGGGCAACTCACCCAGGGCAGCAGGTCGCGGGTAATGTTCAAAAGCGCGGCGAACTCCCGAGCTGCGGGGACGGCGACGCCGGGATATGCAAGCTCTTCGACGCCCGCGAGCTTTATGTCCGACCCCACGCCGGGCAGGACGGGCGGCGTATCCCGACCGTACAGCACGGCCGCCAGGTCCGGGTTTGCGAGGTAGGCGCAGGCGTTTATGGGGACGACGCCCTTGATCAGTTCCGGGCGTGTCGCCCCGAAGTACAGCGCGAGCGTCCCACCCATCGAAAGCCCCGCAAAGAAGACCGAATCACACCGACCTTCGAGCCACGCGAGGTCTTCCTCGACCGAGCGGATCCAACCCTCAGCCGTGCTCCGGGCGTGATCCTCGATGCTCGTCCCGTGTCCTTCTAGCCTCGGCCCGGCGACCGTGAAGCCTTCACTAGCGAGGGCCTCCCCTAGCGGTCGTATGCTCTGCGTCGTCCCGGTAAAACCGTGCGAGACCAGTACCCCGACGCTGTTCCCCTCGAAGCGGAAAGGCTCCGCCCCGGCGAGTATCTCCTGTTCCATGATGCTCCTCTCCCGTAAAGTGTCAGGCGGGATTATACGGACGTGCGGCTGCTAGAATGCCAAAGCATCGGTGGTTTCGAGGTTTCCCCATTCGACGGAGGTAAGCGTGAGCAGTCAACAGTTCCGCGAATATCGTGAGCCGCGTAGTTCGCGCATGGGTTTGGGAGTTGCAATAGGGGTTGTGATCGCCCTACTGGTCGCTGCGCTGGCCGTCGCCCTCGCTATGCTTTTCGAGGTATTTCCGTTTGATGGGCCTCCCGATGATCCACCACCAGTCTTTATAGAGATACAGGATCTCAACCAGCTAACCACCACGCGCTGGATCGGGCAGGTGGTCGTCACCGAAGATGCTGACCCCGGACGCGTAGAGAGGATCGCAGGCATCCTCGGCCTGGACGCCTCCGCCCTTACGGGGGAGAGCGTGATCATAACCGCGACCGGAGAGGTGGAAGCCGGCGTCAACCTCGATGAGATGGCCGAGAGCGATGTCCGTGTCAACGGAGAATCCGTCACGATAAACCTGCCCGAAGCGGAGATACTCTCCACTAGCCTCGATGAGGACCGCACCGGCGTCTACGACCGCGACCGGGGCATCTTCGTCGGGGGCATCAACGACGCGCTGGTCGAGGACGCCCGCCGCGACGCCGAACAGCGGATAGAAGAGACCGCCGCAGAGAGCGGTATCCTCGAACAGGCCCAAACAAACGCCGACACGAGCCTCACGCAGTTTGTCGAGTCTCTCGGCTTCGAAGATGTCGAGGTCAACTTCGAATAGCGACTACGCTTAGCCCGCCGCCTTCGACTCCGCCTGCGGGACGACCGTAGCTTCTTCCTCCGGGCGCCCTTCGTAGTCGTCGGGGTCGTAGCCGAGGTTCGGGGAGAGCCATTTCTCGATCTCCGCAAGCGTCATGTCCTTGCGCTTCGCGTACTCCACGACCTGATCCCGCCCGACCTCCGCCACCCCGAAGTATTCGC
>JBPCNU010000146.1:0-10469 GCA_051000975.1 Rubrobacter sp. | reverse complement strand
TTTCATAATTAGAAGGGTGGTTGCGCTGAGGTTACGGGTTCTATAGATTAATCGCCTTGAAGGGTTCTCTTCCGAGGCTCTATCAGCTCGTTGATACGAGATCAGACAATTTTAAGAGATCGAAAATTACTTGGAGGGGGACTCGAAGTATGGTTCGAAGGGCAAGTTCGGCCACTTTTTTATCCGTTTTATCTGCGGTGGTGGTTGCTGGGGCGATAACTTTCTTTGCGACGATACCCGCCGGGGCGCAGCAGAGCGAGAACGAGGAAGTTCCGAATAACAGGATCCAGATAACTCAGGTGGAGATCGATGAAGTCCAGCAGCGGCTTTCCGAGATCCAGGCCGAGGTCGGAACGAGTTATGCGGATTACGAAGAATCGCTCGGTGCGCTGGAGTCGTTGAACGCGGATATCTCTTCGACGGGCGGGAATTTGATCTCCGCCGAGCGGGAACTCGTCGAGGCCCAGAACGACCTCGACGGTCTGGCGGAGAGGGTTTACAGAAGCGGGAACGTCGGCTTCGTGGACATCCTCGTCGGGGTCGAGAGCTTCTCGGACTTCATCGCCCGGCTGCAGCTCTGGGTGAAGGTTCTGACCCAGCAGCAGGCCGAGGTCAACCGGGTCGAGAGCATCCGCAACACACTCGCCACCGAGCAGGAGAATCTGGAAGTACAGCGCGAGGATCGCTCCGAAGCCGTGGCAGAGGCCGCAGCGAAAAGGACCGAGGCCTCCGAGCTTGAAGCCGAGGCCCTCGGCTACCTGAACAGTTTGAACGGCGAGCTCCGGGCCGCCGCCGAGGCACAGGCCTTCGCCGATGAGGCCGCTCGTGAGGATCAGCGGCGCATTCTGGAGGCCAGGGAGAACGCCATAGCCGCCTCGATCCAGCAGCAGGCCGAAGAGTCCGCTCAGCGGGCGGCGGAGCAGCAAGCCGCCGCCGAGGCCGCCGCCGAAGCTCAGGCCGCCGCCGAGCGCGAGGCTGCCAGACAGGCGAGCCTCGCCGAAGAGCGAGCCGCCGCCGAGGCCGACCTCGCAGAGCAGCAGGCAGCAGCAGAGGCAGAGGCTGCGGCTGATGCAGAAGCAGACATGGCCGAAGAGGAAGCCGCGCAGCAGGCCGAGATAGCCGCAGAGCTTCAGGCGGAGCTCGCAGCGCAGCGCGAAATCGAGAGGCTCGCCGCTCAGGAGGCCGCCGAGGCTCAGCGTCAGGCAGAGGCAGAAGCCACCCTTCAGGCCGAGATAGCGGCCCAGGAGCAGGCCGCCGCTCAGGCCGCACAGGAACAGGCCGCCGCCGAACAGGCCGCTGCCGAGGAAGCAGCGGCGCAGCAGGCCGCAGCGGATCAGGCCGTCGCCGAAGTAGCCGCAGCCCAGCAGGCCGCAGCGGATCAGGCAGCGGCGGAACAGGCGGCTGAAGAGCAGTATGCCGCAGAAGAAGCAGCGGCGGAACAGGCCGCCGAGCAGGCAGCAGCAGAGCAAGACGCAGCGGATCAAGCCGCAGCCGAGCAGGCAGCGGCGGATCAGGCCGCAGCAGAGGCAGCTGCAGCCCAGCAGGCCGCAGATCAGGACGCAGCCCAGCAGGCCGCAGCGGATCAAGCCGCCGCCGAAGCAGCAGCGGCACAGGAAGCGGCGGACCAGGCCGCAGCAGAGCAGGCAGCGGCGGAACAGGCCGCCGCCGAGGAAGCAGCAGCCGAACAGGCCGCCGGTAGTGATATGGCGACTGGAACCGAGACCGATACCACGACTGAAACCGAGACCGGTACCCTGACGGGGCAGCCGGTGGCACAGGAGCCCGTGGCGCAGCAGCCAGCCGAACCTCTGGTGAACAGCAACCCCGACCCGAACAGCCCCTGGCAGTCGCACGTCGCGGCGGTCGAGAGCGATGTGAGGGCGCAATTCGGTGTAGCGGGGAGCACCTATCCGGGACACTCGCCTTCCCAGGATCTCGCCATAGACTTTATCGTCGGCACCAACACCGGTCTGGGCCAGCAGGTGGCGGACTACCTGGCGGCCAACGCCGACGCCTTCGGTATCAGCTACATAATATGGAACGACCAGTTCTACTCGACCTTCCCCAACTACAACGGCCCCGCTTACACCTGGGTTCCGTGGAACGACGGCGGGGCACACCGGGATCACCCCCACGTGTCCTTCTGCTCCGGCGGCCAGAGTGGGACGTACTGCTAAACAAGGAACGCCAGACCTAGTTCTTCGCGAGGCTCGCCGGGTTATCCGGCGGGCCTCTTTTTATGTCCGTAGCCCCGCTATACTTCCCGGCTTGGTGAGGCGGAGGGAAAAATCGTCCGGGGTCGCGGTCTTCGCCTGGTCGCTCTATGATTTCGCTAATACGATCTTCGCGGTCAGCATCCTGACCGTTTACTTTCCGCTGTGGATCTCGGAGCTCTCCGGCTCCGAGGGGATTATCGTGAACGCCGCGACGGCCTTCTCGGCCTTGCTCGTCCTCGTCAGCGCGCCGCTCCTCGGGACCGTCGCGGACCTTCGGCAACGCAGGATTCCGTACCTGATCCTGCTAACCGTCCTCTCCGTCTCCCTGACCGGGGCGATGGGCCTCGTCGGGCTCTTCGGGGTGGGTGGTTCCGTCGGGACGCTCGTCTTCGGGGTCGCGCTCTTCGTCGCTGCCGACCTGACTTATCAGTCTGCTCTGGTCTTCTACAACGCGCTGCTGCCGGGCGTCGCCCTCGGGCGCGGGACGGGACGCGTGAGCGGCTACGGTACCGCCCTCGGCTACGTCGGCTCTATCTGCGCGCTCGTGGTCCTCGGCGTGATCGTCGCCCGAGGCGACGGGGTGCGAGCGTGGCTGGCAGGGGTGGTCCCCGGCATCTCACCCGCCGCTTCGAGCTCTAATGCTTTTATCCCGACCGCTCTGCTCTTCCTCGTCTTCAGCCTTCCGGCGTTCTTTCTCGTCCCGGACAGCGTCCCCGGCGACGACCCGAACCGGGGGTCGGTCCGCGTTTCGGTTCGCGGAGCATACCGGGCCGTCATCTCGACCCTGCGTGGTATCCGGGCCTACGCCGGGATGGGGACGTTCCTCGTCGCCACGCTGCTCTACACCGACGCGGCGAACACCGCCGTTGCAAACGTCGCGCTCTACGGGCGGGTCGTCTTCGGGATGGACGCAGCGGCCGTTACGACGCTCCTCCTGTTGTCGACCGTTTTCGCTATCGTGGGGAGCTTCGTCTTCGGGTTCATCTCGGACCGGGCAGGGCCGAAGCGCGCTCTCATCGCCGTCATCCTGACCTGGCTCGTCTCCATCATCCTTGTCTCCGTCGCCCCGACGGTCGCCTTTCTGTACGCGGCCGGACCTTTCGTCGGGATCGCGCTCGGGGCGACGTGGACCGTGAGCCGTCCGATGCTCGTCGCGCTCTCGCCGCCGGAGAAGCTGGGGGAGTTCTTCGGGATCTTCACCTTCGCGGGGAAGGTGTCTGCGGTGGCGGGACCGGCGACGACCGCGCTGCTCCTGTTTGCCCTGGACGACCTCGGGGCGCTCGCCTACCGTATCTCCATCGGCTCGCTCGCTGTTATCATGGTTCTCGCGCTACTCCTGATGGTGCGCGTCCCGGACGCGAGGCCGGAGTCGCAAACAGAGAACCGATGACCGAAGAACCGATGAACTCGCGGGGAGGCGAGAAGCCAGACATGATCGCCCTCAAAGGCAGGGTCGTAACCGACTACGAGGTCTGGGACGATGGCGTAGTCCTCATGGAAGGCGGCGCGATAAAAGATGTCCTCCCCGACGACCTGACTCTCACGGGGCGTGAAGAGACCCACGACTACGGCGAAGCCCTGATCCTCCCCGGCTTCGTCGACCTTCAGATGAACGGTGCGTTCGGGTTGGACGTTGCCACGAAGCCCGAAGGGCTCCTGGAGCTCTCCGCCAGGCTTCTCACGACCGGGACGACCACCTACCTGCCGACGGTCATCACCTCGCCCGTGAGCCACTACCGGGAGGTGCTGCCGCGCCTCGCTAAAGGGATGCAAGATATGGTGGAGTCACCGGATATGGTCGGGGCGGAGCCGCTCGGGCTGCATCTCGAAGGACCGTTCATAGACCTTGAACATCGGGGGGCGCATCCGGCTGCGGAGGTGCTCGACCCGGCCCTCGGGCTGATGGAGGCTCTGCTCGACCTCGCTCCGGTCCGGCTCGTGACGCTTGCGCCGGAGAAGGAAGGCTCGGAGGACCTTATGGAGCTTGCCCGGAACCGGGGGGTCGTCGTCTCTGCGGGACATTCCGGGGCGAGCTTCGATGCGGCCTACGCCGCCCTCGACAGGTATGCGGCGAGCGTTACGCACCTCTTCAACGCGATGAACCTGCTTCATCACCGCGCACCGGGGCTTCCGGGAGCGGCGTTTGCTCATCCGAGGGCGTCGTGTGGCCTGATCGCAGACGGCAGACACGTCCACTCCGAGATGGTCGCGCTCGCCTTCAGGATGCTCGGACCGGACAGAATACACCTCGTGACCGACTCCATCGCCGCCGCCGGGATGGGGCCGGGCGAGTACCCGCTCGCAAGCCGCCGGGTCTACGTCGAGCAAGACGGTATTCCCCGGCTTTCGAGCGGGGTCATCGCCGGGAGCGTCCTCACGATGAACGAGGCCTTCAAGAACATCCTCGCCTTCACCTCCTGCACCTTCCCCGAAGCCGCCCGGATGACCTCCTCGACCCCGGCGAGGCTCGTCGGAGAGGGACGCAGGAAGGGGCGTCTCATGCCCGGCTACGACGCTGACATCACCGTGCTCTCACCGAACCTCTCCGTACTCTCGGTGTGGAAGGCCGGTAAACGAGCCTGCGACCTGCGAAACGCAGGGAGCTGAACCCCGGAAAAGGTGTCGGCCGACACAGCTCGAGACACTTTGAAGCACTCTTGAACATCATAGAGCATCACGAAACATGAAATCTATGCAAGAAGCCCGGCGTTCCATTATCATTTACGTGGCGGGTTTATGGGGATTAGCAGCAGCGCCCGAGTCTTACGGTATCCGGCTAGCAGCACGACCGATGCGAAGATAACGAGTTCTGGAGTGAGAATGACCGGCGAGGATTCGAGGGGAAAAGGCAGCCAGACGACGGCGAAGCATGGCCTGTTTTATCAGGCCTTGAGATCTGAGATGGAGAACGAGCGCGTGAACGAGGCGCCGGGTGAGAGGATCGGCCTGGATTTCAAGCGCATCTTCAGGCTCGCGCCGGGGGGGATGGCCGTTTTCGGTCTGAATGGTCGGCCCGTCGTAGTCAACAGCGCGCTGGCGGACCTCTTCGGCTGCAGTGACCCCGGTGTGTACGCTAGGAGCCTCGAAGATATAGTCCACCCGGAGGAATTGCCGGAGAGCCGGGAGCGCATGACGCGGCTCCTCGCCGGGGAGCGCGGGACGTTTCGCTTTCAGGGGCGGTTCCTCCGGAGCGACGGGGAGGGCTTCTTCGGGGTCGCGGATCTCACGCTGGTCCGGGACGAGAACGGTGAGCCATCGTACTTCGTGCTGAACCTCAGGGACGACACTGAGCGACAGAAGGCTGAGCGACGGCTCCGGGAGAGCGAGGAGCGGTTCCGCGCGCTCGTAGACAAGTCGTCCGAGATCGTCAAACTCGTCAACCTCGACGGGAAGCTTCGCTACGCGAGCCCCGCGATGGAGCGCGTTCTCGGGTACTCGTCCGATGAAATAGTTGGCAGGAACATCTTCGACTTCCTGCACCCGGACGACATCCCCGCCCTCCGGGAAGCCACGAGCAAGGCCCTTGCCGAAGTGGAGCTCACCGGTGAGACCGTCTGGAACACGGCTGAGTACCGGATGCGTCACGCCGATGGCGGCTGGCGAAACATCGAAAGCGTCGGGACTTATTTGCTCGATCACCCCGCCGTAGAGGGCGTCGTTATAAACTCTCGCGCCGTTCGGTAACGGCGCGAGAGCGAGGCCCGCATCCGCGAGAGCGAGGAGAAATACCGGCGCGTCGTCGAGACGGTGAGCGAGGTCATCTTCCGCACCGATGGTGACGGGTACTGGAGCTTCCTGAACCCGGCGTGGACGAAGCTCACGGGGTTCTCGATAGAGGAGACCCTGGGACGGAAAGCCGCCGCCTTTATGGAGTACGCTCCGGGAGAAGGTTCTGCCTCGGAGGAGTCTCACTCTGCCAGGGAGATTACTATCCAGACGAAACGCGGAACGAAACATATCTTCGAGGTGGCCTTTGCCAGCGGCCCGAGCGGGGACGGTTTTGCCGATTCCTTCGGCATTCTTCACGACGTAACGGAGCGCAAGCAACTGGAGGAGCGGCTCGAACGCCTGGCGATGCACGACCCGCTCACCGATCTGCCGAACCGCAGGCTCTTCCTCAAATGCCTCAGAGACTCGCCGCCCTGGAGCGAGACCGGCAGCGGTCCCGTCTCCCTTCTCTTCGTGGACCTCGACCGTTTCAAGACCGTCAACGACACCCTCGGACACGAGGCGGGAGACTCGGCGCTCGTCGCTGTCGCCGGACGACTCCGGGGCTGCGTCCGGGCCGAGGACTTCGTAGCCCGGCTAGGCGGTGAGGAGTTCGTCGTGCTGATGGCCGGGGTCGGTGTACGGGAGGCCGAACGCGCCGCCGAGCGGGTCCTCGAAATCTTTGAGCGACCGTTCTCACTGGGGGCTGACGGACGGCACACCAGCCTGGCAGCGAGCGTCGGGGTCTCCTGCGCCACGACCCCCGAACTCAGGCCCGAAGACCTGCTGCGCCAGGCCGACCTCGCCATGTACCGCGCCAAGAACCGGGGCGGCAGGGGCTGGGCAACCTACGAGAACGATTGAAGCGCACGCCTGAAGCTCGGTGGCGCAGCGTTTTCAGATGGCCCCGGAATCCCTGAGCGAGGAGACCTCCTCTTTCGAGTACCCAAGCTCTTGTAGCAAGGTCTCCGTGTGTTCCCCGACCCTCGGCACGGCGCGCATCCCGGTCTCGTGACCGCTAATGGTGGCCGGTGGGATCAGGGCATCCACCGCACCTGCCGGTGTTTCGAGCACTCGCCAGCGATTTCGGGCCGTGAGCTGCGGATGCTCCAGAAGACCCCGCACGTCTCTGAGCTTCGCGTTCGCGATACCGGCCTCGTCCAGCCGACCTACGGCTTCATCCACCGTGAAGCCGCCGAGGGTGGCTTCGATCTCCCGGTCAAGCTCCAGCCCGTTCATCACGCGCAGCGAGTTGCTCGCGAACCGCTCGTCCGTCGCGACCTCCGGCCTCTGGAGGACTCTCTCGCAGAAGATGTGCCATTCCCGCTCGTTCTGCAAGCCGAGGAAGACCGTATCACCGCCCGCGCACGAGTACGGACCGTAGGGTGCTATCGCGGCGTGAGACGCTCCCGTTCTCGGTGGCTGGCGGTCGTTGTACATCGTGAAGTACGCCGGGAAGCCCATCCACTCCGCCAGAGCTTCGAGCAGCGAAACCTCGAGTGAAGCCCCTTCGCCCGTCCGCTCCCGGCGAAACAGGGCCGAGAGGATGCCCGAATAAGCGTACATCCCGGCGGCGATGTCCGCTACCGAGATCCCGACCTTCGACGGGGTCTCTTCCGTCCCGGTTACGGAGAGAAGCCCCGCTTCGCACTGCACCAGCAGGTCGTACGCTTTCTTTCGCTCGTAAGGCCCGCCCGTCCCGTAACCCGAGATGTCGCACGTTACGAGTTCCGGCCGTTCGTTGCGAAGTTCTCGCGCCCCGAAGCCGAGCCGTGAGGCCGCCCCCGGCGCGAGGTTCTGGATGAACACGTCTGCGGTTTCGAGGAGCCTCGCGAGGACCTCCCTGCCGGACTCGCTCTTCAGGTCAAGTGTCAGGGACTCCTTCGAACGGTTGAGCCAGACGAAGTGGCTCGCCAGCCCCTTCACGGTTTCATCGTAATTTCGGGCGAAATCGCCGGAGCCGGGGCGTTCGATCTTGATGACCCGAGCCCCGAGGTCCGCGAGCTGGCGACTCGCGAACGGTGCGGCGACCGCCTGCTCCAGAGAGACGACCGTTATACCGTCCAGTGGACCAACCGAAGATGCTCCTGCGTCCATGAAAATTCCTCCCCTGAAACCAACCTCGACAGACTCGACGCAATATATCAGGCGGTGTCGGACCTATGCCGCGCCGACGCTCCTCATCACCCTGAAAGCCCCTCGAAGTCAACCAGGAACAACCGCCAAAGCCCCACCAGGCTCGTCGACAAGGCTACCGGTCGTGTCGGGCCGGATCACCTCGAAGATGTGAACTCCGGCTAGCTTACCGTCCTCAGGGTACACCGAGACAACCTTTATGAGACGGAGGTCTTCTCGCCATGACCTCCGACGAAAGCCCGTCCCTTCTGAAGTAGATGACGTCGGCCTGAAAACGGGGTCGCATGATAAAATATCCGGCATGACAGAAGTAAAGAAAGTCCACAGGACAGACGATGAATGGTGGCAGCAACTCACCCCCGAACAGTACCGGGTCGCTCGCAAGAAAGGCACCGAGCGAGCGTTCAGCGGGGAGCACTGGGACACGAAAGACCGGGGTATCTACCGTTGCATCTGCTGCGATGAGCCGCTCTTCTCCTCCGAGACCAAGTATGACTCCGGCACCGGCTGGCCGAGTTTCTACGACCCACTGGAAGACGAGAGGATCTCGGAAGAATCCGACCGCACGCTCTTCTTTATGCCGCGCACCGAAGTGCTCTGCGCCGCCTGCGACGCACACCTCGGGCACGTCTTTGGTGACGGCCCCGCCCCGACGGGCAAGCGTTACTGCTTGAACTCCGCCTCCCTGCGCTTCGAACCCGGGGCGACGCAGCCAGAGTAAACCTCCGGGGCAGACACCCCAGCTTCTACCTCGATGCCCCCGGTTAACGCGCTGTTAAACCGGGGGCGTCGGGCTTATAATCCTTCGCTGTGAGCCAGGGATTTCATGCGATGTTTCGTAGCGGGGCCGCTCTTCTGGAGCGCAAGACCTGGGTGTACCTGATCGCCCTCCTTCTACCGCTCTTCCTCTACACGGCTTCGCTCAGGGTTGTATCTTTCATCCAGGGTGATGAGGGCTGGATAGGTTTCCTTGTCTCCGACCTGCCCTTCAACCTCGGATTCCTTATCTTCTGGGTCGGGGTATTCATGGTCTTCCGCGGCAGAGTACCGGGGTTCGTGTCCTGCGTCCTGCTCCATGCTTCGGTCATCCTCATCATCGTCATCTCGACCTGCGCCTTCCAGTACCTCGCAACCACCGGGACGACCCTCGACTACAGCATCGTCAGCTACTATCTCTCGGCCCCCGAAGAGGCGACCGGAGCGGTCTCCAGCGAGTCCGGGACCGCGGTCTGGGTCGCCCTCACCCTTGCGCTTCTCTACTCGCTCGGCGGTCCGACGATGGTCGCCCGGTATCTTACAAAGAACGACGGCCAAGCAGAGAACCGGCCTGACGCTACACCGGACGAAGCGCCAGAACCAAGGACGATGACGCGCGGCCGGTTCATCGCCGCCGGGGTCGGGGCGGGGGCGGGCATGATCCTGCTGCGGGGTTCGCTCGGCGGGGAGGCTTCGGCGGGCGGAGCCTCCGTCTCCCGGGGGTCCGTGCCGAACCTCATCGCAACCGGGATGGAGCAGGGCCGCTACGAGGCCGCGGCGGCGGAGTTCGACGGCGCGGTGGACCTCTCGAAGTTGAAGTTCGTCGCCACGAGCGCGACCCGCAAGAAGCACGTGGCCCTGATCCACCTGGAATCAACCCGTCACAGCGCAACGACCCCCTACAACCCAGACCTCGCCACGACGCCGTACCTTACGGACCTCTCGAAGGACAGCCTCCTCATCGAGCGAGCTTATACAACCGTTCCGCACACTTCGAAGGCGGTGAGCAGCCTGATCTCCGGCCTCTTTCCGAACCCCCGGACGGAGATCTTCGAGGCGACCCCCGGCGGGATGCCCGCCCGCTGTCTGCCGGAACTCCTCTCCGAGCACGGCTACCGGAGCGCGTGGTTCCAGTCCGCTACGAAGACCTTCGAGAACCGGGCCGAACACGTCGCCAACCTCGGCTACGATCACTTCGCCGCCTTCGAGGATATGCCTACCGAGGGTTTTCAGCCCTGCAACTACCTCGGCTACGAGGACGACATCATGCTCGGCCCGAGCCGCGAGTGGCTGGAAGAGAACGCAAACGACCCGACCTTCGTGATGTACCTCGGCCTCACGCCGCACCATCAGTACCTGCCCGTGAACCGCTACGGCAGGAAGTCGTTTGCGAGCGGCGTCTTCGGTCGCTACCTCAACAACGTTCACTACGACGACTTCTGGGTCGCCAACCTCATCGAGCAGTACAGGGAGCTTGGTCTCTACAGTGACACTATCTTCGTGATCTACGGCGATCACGGCGAGGCCTTTGGTGAACACGGCCTGACCGGCCACGACGGAATCCCCTACGAAGAAGGCCTGCGTATCCCGCTCGTCATCCACGAGCCGGGCAACTTCGAGGGCGGCGCGCGCCTGCAAGGCCCGGTCCAGCTC
>JBPCNU010000145.1:0-11513 GCA_051000975.1 Rubrobacter sp. | reverse complement strand
GAGGGTAAGAGAGCTGATCGAGTCCAGAGGATGCGAGCTTTTCTGTACCTGCCGCCATATTCGCCGGATCTCAATCCCATCGAGGAAGCCTTCTCGAAGGTAAAAGGAATCTTGCGCAAGGCCCGGGCAAGGACTCGTGAAGCTCTGATCGAGGCTATAGGAGTGGCACTCACAGCGGTGAGCGCCTCCGACACACGAGGGTTCTTCGAGCACTGTGGATACCGCACTATGGTTCAGCCGTTTTGACTACCGCTCTAGGTGGACCGGTTTAGGCTATTCCGGAGAAAGTTCGAGAACCTCGTAGACCGAAACTTCCCGGAACTCCAGCCTCTGGTAGAAGCTGCGAGCGCGTTCGTTGGCGGCGGCGACCTGCAGGGAGACCCCGCTCACGCCTCTCTGCTTCGCCCATTCTCTAACCTTGTTTATCAGGTTGAGGCCGATGCCGAGGCTGCGATACTTCGGGGTAACGTATACATCGTCGACGGAGGCCCAGGACTTTGGTCTGAAGGTCGGGGAGCCTTCACGCAGTTCTCCAGAGACGAAGCCGACTATCTCGTCCTTGCTTTCGGAGGTAATGCTCGCTACGAAGAGGAAGGCGTGGCTGCTCGATGAGAGGTCAGAGAGGAAGGTACACATCATCTTCTCCGCCTCTGGAGAAGGGCGGTATATCGTGTCGTAGGCAGCGTGTTCTTTCGCGCTCTCCATCCACAGCCGGGCGGCTGCGAGGGCGTCCTCTCGTTTGCCGGATCGTACTTCTATATTCGTGCCGTTGGTGTCTTGGATCATGGGCCAATCGTACCCGATAAAATTTCCTTTCGTGGGACGGCTTCGTGAGAACGAATCGTGAGAACGAAAACAGACGAGGAGGTACGGGTCACCTTGAAGCGGGTGGAGGCGAAGAGTGCGGCGGGCGGCAGGGGGCGGCTCTGGGAGGTGGACGCGGCGCGGGGCGTCGCTATCTTGATGATGGCGGTTTATCACACCGTCTTCGACCTCTATGCTTACGGCGGTTACGAGATAGACGCCGTAGGCGGAGGCTGGGCGAGGTTCGCTGACCTCACCGCCGGGAGCTTTCTGTTTCTCGTCGGGGCGTCGCTCGCTATAAGCGCCGAGAGGGACTTCCTGCGTGAGGGTGAGACGCGCTTCGTGAGGTACCTTCAGCGCGGCCTGAAGGTCTTCGCCTTCGGGATGCTCCTGACCGTCGTGTTTCTCGCGTTCGGGATGGGATACGTGGTGTTCGGGATCCTGCACCTGATCGGGGTGTCGGTCGTTCTGGCTTACCCGCTCTTGCGCTACCGCGCCCTCAACCTCGTCCTAGGTGCCGGGGTCTTCGCTCTGGGGCTCTACGTCTTACGCCTGACCGACACCGGGCTGCAGCCGGACTCTCCGTGGCTGCTGCCGCTCGGCTTCGCCCCGGAGAACCTCTACATGCCGGACTACAGGCCGCTACTACCCTGGTTCGGGGTGGTGCTCCTCGGGCTGGGACTCGGCAACTTCGTCTACGGTCGAGGGGGAAGGCTCGTTCGTCGGGCTGCCCCGAGAGCCACCGCGCCGCTTACTTTCCTCGGTCGGCACTCGCTTCTCGTCTACCTCGTTCATCAGCCCATCATCCTCGCCCTGCTGGCCGTAACGGGCATCATAAGCCTCTAGGCACCCTCAAAGTGGAAGCCCCTGAAGCTGCGGAAGTCCGCTTTCCCACTTGAAATCCGTATACCGGGGCGTTTAAATGCAGGCTAGCCACGATGCGATCAACGAGAGGAGACGATCAGGAAAAATCCGGAGCCCGCTCACGGAAGAAGAGAAATTCTCCTTGCGAAGAGCCGGGGATTCGAGACGACAGAGCGTATAAAACCACAGCAACGAAACAACCAAGCGCCAGAACTCCCGGTCGGGGAAAGCCTGAAAAGACCGGGCAGTTGACGAGGAAGACGTTCATCGAGATCATTCGGCGGGTGCGTCTCGGCCTTGAGGCAGTCGTTAGAACGGTGGCAAAACCCGGTGGTGACACCGGAGACAAAGTACCGTTCGAGCCTTCTTGAATCCTTTGGTCGGTAGCCCACGTCTCGGGTGAGCCGCAGGATACGCTCTTTTGGCCCGGATCCCCAGATGCAAGGGATTCATCTCCGCGCGAGCCTGAAACGGGTCGAACAAACAGAAGGAGAGAGGGAGCCGTCGCGCCTTTCGGCGAGGCAAGAGAGGCTACCGGCAAGACGAGGCTTCTGGCTTCTTGGAGATATTTTGCGGAAGGAGTATGGTTCATGTGCGGGATAGTTGGTTATGCGGGTAGGGAAGACTGTGTACGGGTGCTTATGGAAGGGCTCGGGCATCTGGAGTACCGGGGCTACGATTCCGCCGGGATAGCTCTTCAGGGCGAGGCCGGTCTCGAACGGGTCAGGAGCGTCGGGCCGCTCGCGAGCCTCTCCGAGCGGGTTGCCGGGATGAACGGACACCTCGCCGGGCTGCGGCTCGGGATAGGCCACACGCGCTGGGCGACTCACGGAAAGCCGAGCGAGTCCAACGCTCACCCGCACACCGGGCGAGAGGGTGAAATAGCGGTCGTCCATAACGGCATCATCGAGAACTACTCGGAACTCCGGGAACGACTCCGGGAACGCGGCAGCGACTTCACCTCCGAGACCGACACCGAGGTCGTGGCGCACCTGATCGAAGAAGAAGTCACCGCTGGCAAGGGCCTGAAGGACGCCGTCTCCACCGTCATGCCGCGTCTGAAAGGGTCGTTCGCGCTGGCGGTCGTGGCGGCCTCGGAGCCGGACGTGATCGTCGCCGCCAGAAGGCAGAGCCCGCTCGTGGTCGGCTTCGGCGACGGGGAGAACTTTCTGGCGAGCGCGGTTCAGGCTCTTCTCCACCGGACGCGTAAGTTCTGCGTCGTCGAGAACGACGAGGTCGTAGTCGTAACGCCGGATTTGGTCGAAATCTCCGACCTCGGCGGCAACGTCATCGAGCGCGGGTTCTTCGAGATAGACTGGGACGCGACCGGGATAGAACTCGGTGGCTTCCCGGATTACATGTCGAAGGAAATCCACGACCAGCCCGATGCTCTTCGGGCCACGATCTCCGACCGCCTCGACCCCGAAGGTCGAGTCGACCTCTCAGGTGAGGAAGGCTACAGCGGTCTCGATCTCGCCCGTGTGAACCGCATCGTCATCGCCGCCTGCGGCACGGCCTACCACGCCGGGCTCGTCGGCAAGAGCGTCATAGAACGTCTCGCCCGCATCCCGGTCGAGGTCGCCGTCGCGAGCGAGTACCGTTACTCTGACCCGGTCGGCGACGAGAACACGCTCGTCATGGCCGTCTCCCAGAGCGGCGAGACGATAGACACCCTCGCCGCCATCGAGGCCGCCCGGGCCTTCGGGGGGCAGGTGCTCGCCGTCACCAACACCCGAGGCTCGCTTATCACCCGCGAAGCAGATGCTGTGATCCTCACCCACGCCGGGCCGGAGATCGCCGTCGCCTCGACCAAAGCCTTCACCACGCAGGTCGCCGTGATGCAGATGTTCGCCCTCGCGCTCGCCGGCGAGAAGGACGCGACCTCGGAGGAGGACCTGCTCCGACTCGGGCGGACGCTCCGGCTCGCGCCTGAGAAGGTCAAGGAGACGCTCGAACTGCTCGAAGGTGAGTACGCAAGCCGCATGTCGGACGCGGTCGAGGTCTTTGAGGACGCGAAGTGCGCCCTGTTCCTCGGGCGCGGTGAGGCCTTCCCGATCGCCCTCGAAGGTTCGCTCAAGATGAAGGAGATTTCATACGTCCCGGCGGAGGGGTACCCGGCGGGGGAGATGAAGCACGGTCCCATCGCCCTGATAGACGAGTTCTGTCCCGTCGTAGCCGTGCTCGGGGAGGGTGTGATCCGCGAGAAGACCCTGTCCAACGTGGACCAGACCAGCGCCCGGGGGGCGAACGTTATAAGCATTGCCCGTATAGACGACCGGGACGCGAAGCGGCTCTCGCGGGTCGTCCTGCCCGTCCCGGAGGCCGGGGGACTACTCGCCCCGATAGTGGACTCCATCCCGCTTCCGCTCCTCGCCCACGGGGTCGCAACGAGCCGGGGCATCAACGTGGACAAACCCCGCAACCTCGCCAAGAGTGTCACGGTCGAATAGTGCCGGAAATAGTGGCAGAAATGGAGAAAAGCGTGCGCTACGAGGCCGTCATCTTTGACTGCGACGGCCTGCTCATGGATACCGAGGGTGCGTGGGAGAAGGGCGAGGCGCGGCTCCTCGCTAATTACGGTCACGAGTACACCCGTGAGGACCGCAAGAGGCTGCTCGGGGTCGGGGCGGCGGACGCCGGAAGGATCATCGCTGATATCCTCGAAACCTCCCAAAAGAGCGACGAACTCCTCGTAGAGCTGCACGCGATCTGCCGGGTGATAGTCGCCGCCGAGGCTCGCCCGATGCCTGGAGCGAGGGAGCTCATCGCCGCGCTCTATGGGAAAGTCCCGCTCGCCGTAGCCTCCAATTCTCCGACCGACCTCGTCTTGGACGTGCTGCGGGGAGCGGGAATCGCCGGGTACTTCGACGCCATCCTCGGCGACCACGACGTGGAGAACGCCAAGCCCGCCCCCGACCTCTACCTCGGAGCCTGTGAGAGGCTCGGCGCGAGGCCGGAGCGCAGCCCCGCCCGCGAAGATTCTCTGACCGGTGTTGCGGCGGCCCGGGCCGCCGGGATGCGAGTCATCGGCGTGCCCTCCGAGCCGGACATCGAACTCGAAGCACACACGATCTGCAACTCCCTCGCCGACGACAGGGTGATGCAGGAAGTCTTCGGAGATAACGAAAAGTAGCGCGAGTCTGCCGAAACCCGGTTGGCTACTTCACGGTTCGAGGAGAGTTTGGAAGTCGGAAGACCTGAGCGTGGCAGCTCCCGGCCGGATTTAGTATCGTTGCCGACCGCGCTGCAGCGGCCTGCGTAACGACGGATCCTTCACTTTCGTTCTTTGCCTTCGGTCTTCACCTCTACCCGGCTTGCGCCGGTGCGTGGTCCGAAGGCAAGGACTCTCTTCGGCTCGCTCTAGCGGATGACCTTCAAGAACCTGGGCTCCAGGTGGAACTTCATGGGTAGCTTGCCCCATACCTCGCCGTCTATCTGCACCGGAACCTCGGCCTTGGATTCGACGAAGAGTTCGGTGGCCTGGAAGTTTCTCGTGTCGCGGCTCAAAGGGTTCTGGGTCAGGATGCGGGTGAGGATGTCCGGTCTGAGGAGCCTGGCGACCTTCCCGACGTAGACCACGTCGAGGGAGCCGCTCTTCAGGGAGGCGTGTTCGGAAGCCTTGAAGTCGCCGCCGTAGAGGCTGCCGTTCGCGAGGATGGCGAACTGGGCCTTGTAAGTATCTCCGTTGCTGGTCATCGAGATCTCGGGCATCCGTCCGACCGCGAAGACCTTGAAAGCCGTGAGGGCAAAGGCCGCTATCCCGAGGACTTTCTTGAGCCGGGACGGCACGGAGTTGATGACGTGCGCGTCGAAGCCGATCCCAGCCATGCAGGCGAAACGCCGCGCCTCGCCGGACTCGTCCGTTGCCACTCCGATGTCTATGGTCATCTCCTCGCCGGAGATGAGCTTCCTGCAGGCCTTCTCCGGGTCGAGCGGTATCTTCAGCTCGCGCGCCAGAACGTTCGCCGTGCCGAGCGGCAGCACCGCTAGCTTCGCCCCGTTCACCAGGCCGTTTATGACCTCGTTGACCGTGCCGTCTCCACCCGCCGCCACGATTACCCGCACCCCGGCCCTTACGGCGAGTTCAGTGGCGTGCTGGGGGTACTCGGTCGGCCAGACCTCGACCGGTCCCCAGCGTTCCTCCAGTATAGAGGCGAAGCCTTCGAGCCGATCCATGTCGCTGTTGCCTGAGGCCGGGTTCCCGATGATGACGGCCTCGGCCTCCATCGCCTTCTGCTGCTGTTCCGAGCTGGCTTCGTTTGAGTTCTGCATTCTGTGTAATATACGACGCTTCGCGCTTCATAGCGAGGGGTCGCGCAAAGCCGGTTCTCCTGCGACACTCGACCGGGTGGAGGATGCAATTCTCGGTGTAATTTTCGGAGCCGGGTGAGACCCCGGCCCGAAGACCCGGCTCGGGAGCGAGAGGAGCGCATGACCCACGCCTATCCGCGACATCTGGCCGCGTTCGTAACAGAGCGTTGGGCCGAGGTCGCCCCGAGCCGGATCAGGGCGGGGGCCAGAGGCTCGTCCGGGCATCTCACCCTCCCCGACGAAGGTGTACTCGTGCGATTTATCTCGGTCTGCTACCAGGCGAGTCTGATGCGCGAGGAGGAGCGTCAGGTTACGTTTCGGGTGATCCTCATAAATCCCGACGACCTCCCCGAAGAGTCCGGCCCGCCGACGGGCCTTCACCGGCTCGTCTTCGCCGCGCCGCGCCCGTTTGACGAGGACGAGCTGAGGAGGCTCTCGCCCGCCGCCGACTACCACCGCTCGCTCATCGGGGTGAAGGCCGATGAGAACGGCTCCATGAGCGTGTGGGGGATAGTGCAGTCGGGGCCGCGCTGGATCCTCCGCACGCAGGGTGGGCGTGACCTCTCGCCGCCGCTCCCCGGTGTGCCGGTGCTGCACATATCCGGGCCGGGCCGGGTCGAGTTCCGGCGCGGTTCGCGCTACGTCGCCAAGCTAGAGAGCGGCGAGCTGCACGGCAGGCCGCTAGACGTCTTCGCCTCGAAGTGGCTCACTGAGAGCTTCTTCCCGGCGCGGGCCGAACTCGCGGAGCTCCACGCCCGCGCCAGGGAAGGGGCCGATGAAGACTGGGCGCCGCTCGACCCGGACCTGACGCGCATGATCGGCCAGCACGTCGTTCGCCGCATGATCAGCGTCCTCAGAGACGTACACCACGGCGGAACGCTCGTCTTTATCCCGCCCGAACGCACCGAGGAATTCTCCCACGACAATCCCTACATAGCCTTCAAGCATCGCTTCGAGGATGAGGAACCCCGCCGCCGCTACCGGAGCCTCATCGTCGGGGTTACGAACCGGCTCGTAGAAGTGCATGGCAAGGGCGGGCGCGATTTCTACCCTCGCGCCGTCGGCTGGCACGAGTACCAGACGACGAACGACCCGGTGATAGCGAGCCTGGACGAAGCCATCTTCGAGCTCGCCAACCTTATCGCCGCGCTCGCCGCCGTTGATGGCGCGGTCGTGCTGAGCAAACGCTACGAGCTGCTCGGCTTCGGGGCCGAAATCTCCGCTTCTCTGGAACGGGTACACACCGTTCGGCGCGCCCTCGACCACGAGGGAAAGCGCACCGTAGAGGAATCAGTCGACGGCGTCGGAACGCGCCACCGCTCCGCCTACCGGGTCGTCGCGGCCGTACCGGATGCGATGGCCGTCGTCGTCAGTCAGGACGGTTCGGCTCGCTTCATCACTCGCGGTCCCTACGGAATAACCTACTGGAATCAGGCCTGACGAACCTTCGAAAACTTCTGCCCGCCACATAGCCACATAGAAAAGGAGACCTTTTGCAAGACGGAACCTCACGAAGCGAACTGGAGAACGCCCGGGAACGTCGAGCGGGAGGCCGGGAGTTCCGGGTTCCGGGCGTCGGGGTCGATGTGGTTGACTGCGGCAGGATGAAGCTCGCCCTGACCCGCTCGCCGCGTATTCGCCAGCGGCTCTTCACACCGGACGAGATAGCGTACTGTGAGAAATACCGTTTCTACGAAAGGCACTATGCCGCCCGCTGGGCCGCGAAGGAGGCGGTCTGCAAGGCCCTCGGCTGCGGGCTTCTGCAGTGGAACGGCGTCGAGGTCTTGAGGAAGCCCCGCCACGCCCCGACCGTCCGCATCTTCGGTAAAATAGAGCGGTTCGCGAGCGTCGTCGGGGTGGAGGAGGGCGACCTCTACATCTCGATAACCCACTCAGAACTCTCCGCCATCGCCGTCTGCACTATCCGAAAAGACGAGGAGAACGTCCTGCTCCCGCCGCCACCGGGAAGGTAGGGATGACGAGGAAGCTCTACACCGCAGACGAGATGTCCCGCGCCGACCACAACGCGCAGGGGCTCGGCATCCCCGGCGGCGTCCTCATGGAGCGGGCCGGGGCCGCGATGGCCGAGGAGATCCTGAAACGGTTCTTCACGCAGGAGGCACTCGTGGTCGCGGGTGGCGGCAACAACGGTGGGGATGGGTTCGTGATCGCCCGCGAACTCCACCGTGCCGGGGTTCGAGTGCGGGTCGTCGCAACGAAAGACGAACACTCCGGCGACTCGAAGGTAAACCTCGCGGCCCTGAAGAACCTCGGTGTGGAGGTGCGAGGCCCGGAGGAATTCGAAGGACTTCTAGGCGACGCGGGGCTGGTCGTGGATGCGCTGCTCGGGACGGGGTTCTCCGGCGAGGTGCGCGAGAAAGAAGCGGGCATCATCCGCGCCCTCAACGACTCCGGCTCCCAGGTCGTCTCCGTGGATATTCCATCCGGGGTGAACGGTTCGACGGGCGAGGTGGCGGGTGAGGCGGTTCGGGCCGATCTGACGCTCTGCGCTCACGCGGTGAAGGTCGGGTGCGTCGTCTCGCCGGGCCTCGAGTACGCCGGAGAGGTCGCGGTCGTCGGGATCGGCCTCCCCGAAGAGGCGGAGGTCGAGTCTTCCGTCCTGTGGACCGACGCTGAATCCCTTCGGGGTATCGTGCCGCGCACCTTCCACGCGTCGCACAAGTACTCGGCGGGCACGCTGATGGTCGTCGCTGGATCACGGGCGATGACCGGGGCGTCGGTCATGGTCGTCGGCGGGGCGGAGCGGGCCGGTTGCGGCATCGTCTTTCTCGCCGTCCCGCAGAGTGCCGCCTCCGCCCTGGATTTGCGCCTCACCGAAACCCTCGTCTACGGCGTCGCGGAGGATGAAGCGGGGCATTCATCCCCCGCTGCGCTGGAGGCGATACTGGAGCAGGCCGGTCGGGCTTCGGCGGTCGTCGCGGGGCCTGGACTCGGCATCGGGGACGGGCAGCGCGAGCTCCTGGAGAGGCTTCTTCAAGAGATCGAAGCGCCGGTGCTTCTGGACGCCGACGCCATCACCAACCTCGCCGGGACGGACGCTATCTCGAAACGCTTGGCCCCGACCATCCTGACCCCTCACGCCGGGGAACTCGGGCGGCTGCTCGGAGCCAGGGCAGAGGAGGTCTCGGCGCAGAGGCTCGCCTCCGCCAGCCGAGCCGCCGAAGAGAGCGGCTGCGTCGTGTTGCTAAAGGGGTCGGACACGCTGGTCTGTGAGCCGGGGCGCAGGGTCTCCGTCAATTCGACCGGGAGCGTCGCGCTCGCGACCGCCGGAACCGGAGATATCCTGTCCGGGGTGATCGGAGCCCTGCTCTCTCGCGGGATGGAGCCTTACGATGCTGCCCGGTGCGGGGCCTGGGCGCACGGTCGAGCCGCCGAACTCTGGCTACAGAAGACGGGCTGGCCCGCCGAGAGCCTCATCGCCACCGATCTGCTGCCCTACATACCGGAGGCGATGGCCGAGGTCATCTAGCGGGGTAGAATCGACCGGAGAATCAGGGACTTTCAGAGTGGAGGGTGGGATGGATCAGGGCGACATAAGAGATCTCAAAGTGTCGGATGTGATGCGCGAGGAGTGGCCGACGCTCCCACGGGGGGCGACGGTCGAGGAGGCGATAAAGCTCTTCGCGAGCGAAGGCATCTCCGGCGCACCGGTCATCGAGGACGGGCGCATCATCGGTATAATCACCGAAGGCGATCTGATCTTCCGGGACGCGAAGATCGAAGCTCCGGGGTTCCTGGAGATCCTCGGGGGCATGATCCCACTCGGAAACTGGCAGGAGTACCAGGAAGAGACGTTCAAGAGCGCGGGCGTTACCGTCGAGCAGGTGATGACCGATGATGTCACGACCGTCGCGCCCGATACTTCGCTCTCCGAGACCGCAACGCTGATGGCCGATAGACGAATGAAGCTGCTCCCCGTCACCGAGGGCGACACCTTCAGAGGCGTCATCACCCGCATGGACATCCTTACCCTCCACATCCTCAACCCGAGCCTCTAGCCTCACCGCCGTGTACCCGGACTTCTCAGATCTACCCGACCGACCGACCGCTCGGACGTGGGCCGAGATGGACCTCTGCGCCCTCCGGCACAACGTTCGGGAACTGAAGAACCGGGCGAACGATGCCCGGCTCATGGCCGTCGTGAAAGCCGACGCCTACGGACACGGCGCCGTCCCGGTCTCGAAGGCCGCCCTCGAAGCCGGGGCCGATTCCCTCGCCGTCGTCACTACAGAAGAAGCTGCCGAGCTGCGCGAAGCCGGTATAACCGCGCCCGTCCTTGTCTTTACCGACCTCCACCCGGAGAAGCTCCCCCTCGCGAAGTCTCTCGGCCTGACGGTGACGGCTCATTCGCTCGAAAGCGCGCGCCGCATAGCGCGAGTTCCTGGCCTCGCGGCGCACCTCAAGGTAAACACCGGAATGAACCGCTGGGGCGTGCGGCCCGAGGAGGTCGGAGAGGCCTGCCGCATCCTCGGAGCCGGGCTCACCGGGGTATACACCCACTTCGCCTCAGCCGACTCGGATAAACCGAACAGAGGAGCGACGCAGGAGCAGATCCTCTGCTTCGAGGATGTTCTGGATTCCCGGTCTTTCGGAGACGTGGTCGTCCACGCCTCCAACTCCGCAGCGACGCTCTGGCATCCGGCGGCCCGCTACGATTGCGTGAGGCCGGGGGTCGCGCTCTACGGACTGCATCCGGCCGGGGACGACGCGGCCGATGAAAACCTCCGGCCCGTTATGTCCCTGAAGAGCTACGTCGCGGACGTGAGGAAGCTCGGGGCCGGCGAGGGTGTATCCTATGGGCTCACGTTCCGGGCGCGGGACGAGACGTTCGTAGCGACCGTCCCGGTCGGGTACGCGGAGGGTTACAGGCGGACGCTCTCCGGGGTCTCCGAGGCCGTTATCGGCGGGTACCGGAGGCCGCTCCTCGGACGGGTGACGATGGACGCCTCGGTCTTCGAGTGCGGCTCGGAGACGCAGGTTGGTGAAGAGGTCGTGCTGCTCGGCTCCCAGGGCGATGAAGTCGTCAGCGCGGAGGAACTCGGCGGACGAGCCGGGACGATAAATTACGAGATAACGACCGGGGTCAACCCCCGGCGAGTCGAGAGGAGATTCGTATAGATGTTCCAGGATCTTGATTGGAGATGGGCTCTCAGGCGGGCGGCGATAGTCGTTGCCATATACCTTGTCCTGATGTACGTCCTAAGCACCGTCTCACCGGAGACCTTCGGGCTTCAGGGCGCGGCCGACTGGGTTCCGCTGCTCATCAACGCCGTCCTGTTCTTCTTTGTCTTCACCCTAGTCTACGCTTTCATCGAGCGTTCCCGCCGCCGCCGGATGTACGGCGACGCCTCGGTAAGGTCGAGGGGAAAGACCGGAAAGAGCGATAGTGAGGCCGATGAGGAGCGGGAGTCCGGGCCGCTGAAGGGCAGGCCGAACCCGAACCAGAGCAAGCGCAAGGCCACGCGCCGCCGCCGATAGAGCGCGAAGGACTTGGACGAGACGAAGACCGAGGC
>JBPCNU010000144.1:0-5719 GCA_051000975.1 Rubrobacter sp. | reverse complement strand
CATCCCGAGGTGCGCGAAGTTCTCGGCCATCTCAAGCCCGATGTACCCGCCGCCGATGACGACCGCCCGTTTCGGAGAACGTTTCTCTATGTAATCCTTCATGGCATCGGCGTCCGTCAGGAATTTCAGCGTAAAAACGCCTTCCAGACCAGCGCCGGGGACGGGCAATTTCGCCGACTTCGAGCCGGTGGCTATGATGAGCTGGTCGTAAGTGTCCTCGAACGTCTCGCCGGAGCGGAGGTCTCTCACCGTGAGCCTCTTCGACTCTGCGTCCACCGCCTCGACGCGGTGGCGCACCTTCGCCTCGATGTCGTTCTCGGCGAACTTCTCGGGCGTTCGGGCCAGGAGCCTCTCCCTGTCCGGTATCAGGCCGGAGACGTGGTACGGAAGCCCGCACTCGCCGATGGAGACATCCGGCTCCGCCTGGTAGATCACGACCTCCGACTCCGGCGCGACCCGCTTTGCCCTCGATGCGGCCTTCGTCCCGGCTGCTACGCCCCCGATCACTACCAACTTCATAACCGACGCTTCTCCTTGAGAGATTACATATTCGACGAGCTACAAGCGAACTATATACCCGTATACGTTCCCGCTTCGGGTAACGACTTACACCCGGCACGAAAAACCCCCGTCTCCCCGGAAGAGGAGCGGGGCCGTACTGCCCGAATTCTATGTGCTGACAGGTATGCTATTCGGGTTGTTACTTCGCGGCCTGGTAACGCTTCTCGGCCTCATCCCAGTTCACTACGTTCCACCACGCCGAGATATAGTCGGGGCGGCGATTCTGGTAGTTCAGGTAGTAGGCGTGCTCCCAGACATCGAGGCCGACGATCGGGTTCTTGCCCTCCATGAGCGGGGAGTCCTGGTTCGGGGTCTTCTCGATGACGACCGAGCCGTCGGGGTTGGCGATGAGCCAGACCCAGCCGCTACCGAAGACGCTGCCCGGCGCGCCGACCTTGCCCCACTCCTCCTTGAAAGCATCGAAGGAACCGTAGGCCGCCTCGATCGCCTGGGCGAGCTCGCCGGTCGGTTCGCCGCCGCCGTTCGGGGACATGATCTGCCAGAACATCGAGTGGTTGACGTAGCCGCCGCCGTTGTTGCGGATGACACCCTTTATGTCGTCCGGTGCGGAGTCTATGTTTCGGACGAGCTGCTCGGCGTCGCCGGGGTCGGCGTCGGGGTGCTTTTCGAGCGCGGCGTTGAGGTTCGTCAGGTAGGTGTTGTGGTGCTTCTCGTGGTGGAGGTGCATCGTCTCTTCGTCTATCGTCGGCTCCAGAGCGTTATAGTCGTACGGGAGCGGCGGTAGTTCGTAAGCCATTCTGATTCCTCCTAGTCTTGCTTTGTACGTTCCGACATCCTATACCCCATAATCCGGCCCATTAAAAGCAGAAAACCGCTAGAAGTCGCCGGTTGGATTCCGCTTGAGCTCGCCATTCTGTAAAATACGGCTATGAGAGGTTTCGAGGGTGAGAACTTCCGGGCGTTCCGGGATGACATCGGTCTGGGTGGAGCCTGGGACAGGCACGATGTAGAGGAGATGCGTCGTCTGCTCGACCGGGCGGTAGCGGCGAGCATCAACGGTATCGTCATCTCGGACCCGACGTTGCCGGATGACCCGATCATCTACCTCAACGCCGCCTTCGAGAAGACGACCGGGTACACCCGCGAGGAGACGATAGGGCGCAACTGCCGCTTCCTCCAGGGCGATGACCGCGAGCAGCCGGAACTCGAAGTTCTAAGAGATGCCCTCGCTGAGGGGCGTGAGGTCCGGGTCGTGATACGCAACTACCGGAAGTCCGGCGAGTTGTTCTGGAACGAACTGTACATCTCACCCGTATACGACGGCCAGGGAAACCTCACCAACTTCATCGGGGTCCAGAACGACATAACCGAGCGCAAGAGAGCCGAGGAGGCCTTGAGCGAGCAGGAGGCTCAGTGGCGGACGCTCATCGAGAACAACCCGTCATTTATTGCCCTTATAGACACCGAGGGGCTTGCGACCTACTACAACTCCGGCTGGCTGAACTATCTCGGGCTCGAATCCCGGGAGGTCGTAAAACACGAGTGGCCCCAGAGAATACACCCCGAAGACCGCGAGGAGCTATACGCTACGCTATACGCCTCTTACGAGCAGGGCGAGAACTTCTCGGTCCCCGGAATGCGGGTCCAAAACAGTGCTGGAGAATATCACTGGTTCACCGCTCTGGTCTCTCCGGTTCAGGACGAGGCGGGGGTTATCACGTCTTGGATCACGGTCAGCACCGACATCGAGGAGCTCAGCAGGGCCGAGTACGCGATGCGCGAGAGCGAAGAGCGTCTGCGGCTGGCCTTCCGGGCGACCGCGCTCGGGTCGTGGGACTACAACCCCGCGAACGGCGGCCTTGAGTGGGACGACCGGACGAAGGCGATGTTCGGATACCCGCCGGAGTTCGACGAAGTAACCTACGAGGTCTTCCGCAAGGGCGTTCATCCGGCAGAACTGGAACACGTCGAACGCGCTATCGAGGAGGCCTTCGACCCCGAGGGCGACGGGTCTTTCGAGGAGGCTTTCCGGGTCATCGGGCACGACGGGGCCATGCGGTGGCTCTACTCTACGGGCAAGGCATTCTTCGACGAGGTAGACGGCGTCCGGCGGGTATACCGTTTCATCGGAACGATAGTGGACGTAACCGAGCGCAAGCGAGCCGAGGAGGAGCGCGACCTTCTGCTGGCTCGCGAGCAGATCGCCCGCGCCGAGGCCGTGGCCGCGAGGCGCAGGCTCGGCTTTATCGTGGAGGCCGATGCGGTGCTCCTCTCGTCCACGAGCTACAAGCAGCGTCTCAGGGACACCGCGAAGCTCGCGAACCAGAGCCTCTCCGACTGGTGCCTCGTCGACGTGCCGAACGAGGCCGGTTCTCTGGAGCAGATCTCCTCCGCCCACACCGACCCGGAGAAGCAGAGACTGCTCGACGAGCTCGAACGGCACCGCAACCTCGGAGAGGGGGCCTCCAGGATAGCCACGAGCGTCTTCGAGAGCGGCAAGTCGCTCCTGATGGCGGGTTCCTCGGACATTCTCGCCGAGAAGGGAGGGATGGATGAGGAACGCAGGAAACTCCTCGAAGAACTGGGGGTCGAGTCCCTGATGAGCGTGCCGCTGCTCGCGCGCGGCAGGACGCTCGGGGTGATGACGCTCGTCTCCTCCGACGCGAACCGTCTCTACAACAAGGAAGACCTCACCCTCGCCGAGAACCTCGCCTACCGCTGCGCCCTCGCTGTGGACAACGCATTGCTGTACCGCGAGAGGAGCCGCATCGCCCGAACGCTGCAGCAGAGTCTGCTACCGAAGATACCGGAGGTTGAGAACGTCGAGGTCGGGGTCGTCTACCTCTCGGTCGGGGAGGAGAGCGTCATCGGCGGGGATTTCTATGACCTGATCCAGACCGACTCCGGCAAGCTGATAGCGGTCGTCGGGGACGTGTGTGGCAAGGGGCCGGCCGCCGCCGCCGTTACCGCCCTCGCTCGCTACACTATCCAGGCGATAGTAATGGAGAAGGATTCCCCGGCGAACGCCCTGAACTCCCTGAACCGGGCGATGCTGCGACAGGTCGAGGACGTGAAGTTCTGCACCGTCGCCTGCGGACGGCTGGAGGAGTCGGAGACCGCCGGGGAGTTCGACTTCATCGTAGCGCGGGGCGGACACCCGGCCCTTATCTTGATCCGAGCCTCCGGCGAGGTCGAGAAGATCAACCCCAGAGGGCGCGTGATCGGGATCTTCGACGACCCCGGTCTCGAAGAGGAACGAGTCCGCCTGAAGCCCGGAGATTCGGTGGTCCTCTATACGGACGGGGTCATCGAGGCAAAGGACGCCGAGGGCAACCTCTTCGGCGAGGAACAACTCCTCGAAACACTCACCGGCCTGAACGGTCTGCACGCCAAGGAAATAGCCGACGAACTGCGCGACGTGGCACACGATTTCTCCGACGGCTCCCCGAAAGATGACATAGCGATACTGGTCATCAGGATCCCGGACCCACAGTAAACCCCGCCCCACCGAATTCTTCCCTCGAAAGCCACATCAGATAAGCTTTACCCTCCGGTGCCTCGATGGTTCTCAGATACCGGAACCCGGCCTTTTCGTAGGCCCGAATAGCGGCTCCGTTCCCCGGTTCCGGGTCTATGATGCAGGCTTTGATGCTCTTGTCCGTAAAGACGACTTTCTCCAGAAAGCACCGGACGATCCCCGGACCGAGACCCCGGTACAGCAGGTCTTCCTCTCCGATGAACAGGTCTATCCCGGCTGAATCCTCGATGCCCACGAGCCTCGCGAACTCTTCCTCGTCGGAGACCCGGTAGGACTGGATGTACCCGACGGGCCGACCACGGTAAAGGATGAAGTACGGTTCTACCGGCTCTTTTCCCTCGACGTATGCAGAGTACTGTTCAAAGACTTTCTCGTACGAACCGACATCCTCGTACCACCATTTCGCCACGTGCGGCCTGTGGAGCCAGGCATGGATTCTCGATACATCGGCATTTCGCAGCCGCCGGAAACCTATCTCTCGTTGGCAACGCATCTTGAAGGCTATTTATGCCTATATAATAACATTATAATATAAACTCCCGCAGTCTCTCTTTTGCCCCGGAGTACAGTGGTTTGCAGTGAGGGAAGACCACCGTCTGGAAGCTCTCGGAGAGGAGGTTGGAGGCCGAGTGTCTCGCGAGTTCCGGGTCGGTGCAGAATATTTTTCTGACCCCGGCTCTTATCTTCAGCGGCAGGCATCCGAGGGCGTCTGCGGTGAAGATCAACCCATCCTCGTCGCGCAGGAGCGAGACATGACCGAGGGTGTGGCCCGGCGTTGGTACGGTGCGGAACCCGGCGACCGGTTCACCTTCGCGGAGCCGTCGGGCGATCTTTACTCTCGGTGCTCTGAGGTTGCGGGTCAGCCGACGGAAGGCAGGGTTTGCTGAGAGGTCCGGTGGACGTTCTCCGGTGAATATCTCGGCCTCCCGGTCTGAGGCCCACACTTCTATCTCCTCTGGCCCGGACCACGCGAGTATCTCTTCCAGACCTCCCGTGTGGTCGTCGTGGTAGTGGGTTATAAAGACGCGCCTGAGATCCGAAGGCCCGGCTCCAAGCTCTCCGAGCGCGGCTCTTATGCGCTTCGGACTCGAAGATACGCCCGTGTCTATCAGGGTGAAGCCGTCGTCCTCTTGAACGAGCAGCACGTTGACGGCGTTCGGGATGGGAATGGCGTCCACCCGGTAGACGTCTCGCGCTACGAGTTCCGGCTGGCTCATGAGGTGCCTCCCTTTACTTTTCTTCGTAGAGTAGGATCTCACCTGGCTCCGGGTCGTAGGACGGACCCGACGCAAGACCGTAGCCCGCTGGTTCCGTACACGCCTTCTCGGAGGCTCGTTCGAGAAGCTCCTGTTTCGGAAGACTCCCCGGACTTCGGGATCACGAATACGCCCCACGCTTCACAACTCCCCCAGAAACCCTATCGCATATTCACCCGTCGCTTCGAAGGCCGTTCATCGTCAGGAAATACTGTTCGCGAAACTCCGACAAGCCAAAGATACTCCTCCACGCCCGCGAGTGCCAGATCTTGCCGGGGCGGCTATAGCGTCAGCTACAGTAAGCTAGTAGAGTTTATGGAACGAAGCTCGATGGTGGGATCCGGAGTACAGGAGGAGCATGGCGGTGAGCGATCATTTCCATCCGCTGGACCCTTTGTCGGGG
>JBPCNU010000143.1:0-9945 GCA_051000975.1 Rubrobacter sp. | reverse complement strand
CTAATGAACTTTGATGACCAAGCTCGGTAATCAAGCCACCCTCAGCGCCCGAGCCAATCGGCCTTCGCCCAGCAGCCCCACATACCGCAAGAGCTCCCGGCTGCCATGGGCGAACCGGTCCAGAAAGCCGCGCACCCGCGCCCGCAACTCGGGCCAGGCTTCCGCCATGCGGTGCAGCTTGAGAACCTCCTCCCTGAGCCAGCGCCAGAGCTTCTCGATCGGGTTGAGCCACGGCCAATAGGTGGACAGCCACAGCGGGATTATCGCCTCCCGCGCCTCGATGGCGGCGAGCACTTCGTCGTGGTGGTGGATGGGCCAGTTGTCCTGCACCACGTAGATCTTGCGGGCCTCGGGATAGGCCGCCTCGATCCGGCCATAGAAGCTGACCAACTGCAGCCGTCCCACCATGTATGCGTCCAGATAGTCCACGCGCCCGCTCTGGGCGTTCAGCGCCCCCACGACGCGCCACTGCTGGTCGTTGGGCCCGGCCCGCTCGGCCTGCCGCACCGGCTCCGGGGCCGCTGCCATCCAGTCGCGCGCGGCCTCCGGCCAGCGGCGGTAGCCCATCTCGTCGAGGAAAAGAACGAGAACCTCGCCCGGATTGGCCGCAGCCTCCCGCAGGCACGCCTCGAGAGCGGCTTGCTTCTCGAGATAGGCGGGGTCCGGACTGTAGTGCTGCACCGCCGCCGAGCGCAGCTTCATCCCCTGGCCTCGCAGAAAGCGCCACACGCCCGAGAGGCTGTACCCTTCCAGGGCGGGCACGCACTCGCGGACGCCTTCAAGCGTCCAGCGACTGGGCGGCGGGACTCCCTCCGGGGAGGCTTCCTCGACCGATGCCGAAGGCCCCTGACGTAGGCGCTCCCGAAGCTCGTCGCGCAGTCAAAGGCGCCCCCTTCGTGGACCGCCATGGCGCTTCTCGTAGAGTCCTTGCGCCCCGCGGGCCTCGTAGCAGTTCAACCAACCGTAAACGGTGTCGGGGTCGCGCCGCTTCAAAAGGCCGTTGCGGGCGACCCGGTAGGGGGCTTTGCCCTCGGCGATCTTGAGCAGCGCGGCCGCTTTCTCGCGCACGTCGGGGCGAGGGCCACGGTCTCGCATCCCGAGCAACTCAGCGTGCCGCCCCTCCGTCAAGCTCAACGTTCGCGCGTGTGCCATCTTCTTCCTTTCCCTCCGCTTCCATGAAAGAACACGGCCCAACGATCACACTACCGAGCTTGTTCGTCAAATGTCATTAGGGCGAACGACGCGAATTCATGCCATATTTCGTATGCTTGACTGCTCCTTGCTTTTCACCTATGATGCGGAGCGATAGGAAAAAGGGAGAGACCGGGGTCTCTTTAGGCCGGTCGAGTATAGAAGGAGGAATAGCTCTTTGGCCAGAGAAGAGGAGTGGGTTCGCGTAGAGCGAACCCCTGCATTCAAGGAACTGATCTCAAGTAAGAAAGCGTTCATCATACCGGCGACCATATTCTTTACGGTGTTCTATTTCGGCCTGCCAGTTCTGGCGGGGTTCACCACCTTATTGAATGGTTCGGTGATCGGGGGCATAACCTGGGCCTACGTCTACGCGTTCGCACAATTCATAATGACGTGGACGATTCTGCACATGTACGTGAGCCGGGCGAACAGGTGGGATGAGCTTGTCGAGAGGTCCCGCCACGAGGCGGCCGAGTCCAAGACGGAGGGGTAAGCATGCAGACCGAAGACATTATCGCCCTTTCATTCTTTGCCGGGGTCATCGCCCTGACGCTCGTCATAACCTACTGGGCGGCGAAGCAGAACACGGGGGCGAGTTCGCACTACGTGGCGGGCGGCCAGATCAAGGGCTGGCAGAACGGGCTCGCCATCTCGGGCGACTACCTCTCAGCGGCATCGTTTCTCGGTATCGCGGGGGCTATAGCCCTCTCCGGGTTCTCGGGGTTTTACCTGTCGATAGGGTTCCTGGTGGCGTACCTCGTGGTGCTGCTGCTGGTCGCGGAGCCCTTGAGGAACCTCGGCAAGTACACGCTGGCGGACATGCTCACGACGCGGTTTAACGCCAAGGGCGTGAGAGCGGTCTCGGCGCTGAACACCATCACCATCAGCACGTTCTACATGATCGCCCAGCTCGTCGGGGCGGGCGCCATTATCGGGCTGTTGCTCCCGTTCATACCCTCGACGCTGGCGATCATCCTCGTCGGTATCCTTATGACGGTCTACGTGGTCATAGGCGGCATGGTCGCGACGACCTGGATCCAGATCGTCAAGGCAGTCCTACTTATCGCCGCGACCATAGCGCTCACCATCGCCGTGCTCGCGCAGTTCAGCTTCAATCCGGTTGCGGTCTTTACCGAAGTTCAGTCGACCGTCGGGCAGGACGCGATGGTTCCGCCGCCGCCGAGCTTCGCCGAAGGCCTAGACACCGTTTCGCTCTTCCTAGCGCTCGTGCTCGGTACTGCCGGTCTTCCGCACATTCTGATCCGGTTCCTCACCGTCCCGGACGCGAAGGCGGCGCGAAGCTCCATCGTTTGGGCGACCTGGATCATCGGCGGTTTCTACCTCCTGACCCCGATCGTCGGTTACGGCGCGACGCTGCTCGTGGGGCGGGACGCGATCTCCGCCCAGGATCCGTCGGGCAACGTCGCCGCGCCGCAGCTCGCGGAGACGCTCGGAGGCCCGGCCTTCCTCGGCTTCATCGCCGCAGTCGCGTTCGCAACGATCGTGGCTGTAGTCGCAGGACTCGTCATAAGTGCTTCCGGCGCGTTCGCCCACGACTTCTACAACAACGTCATAAGGAACGGAGAAGCGACCGAACAGGAGCAGTTCCGGGCTGCGAGGATCTCCTCCGGGGCGGTCGCTGTCGGCTCGATCATCCTCGCGCTCGCCTTCCAGGACCTCAACGTCGCGTTCCTGGTGGCGCTGGCCTTCGGCATCGCCGCGAGCGCGAACGTCCCGGTTATCCTGCTAACGCTCTTCTGGCGGAAGTTCAACACTGTCGGAGCGATCACAGGCATGCTGACCGGCCTGATCTCCGCAGTCGGGTTGACCATCCTCGGGCCGAACATCCTTGGGGACTCGGCGATCTATCCACTCTCCCAGCCGCCGGCGCTCTTCTCCGTGCCGCTCGGGTTCCTGGGCTGCTATCTGGGGACCTTGCTCGGCGGCAAAGACGCCGAGCGCGAGATGGCCGAGGGCAAGCAGACGTCCTTCAACGAGATCTACGTCCGCGCTCAGACCGGCTTCACACCCGACATCGAAGAGGAACTGGAAGAGGTGGCCCCGGAGAGCAGCCGCAGCTAGCCTCGACCCAAGGACTCTACTCCCGCCCTCGTCTCCGCTGTATCGGGAGATGAGGGCTTCTTCTTGGACTTTTGCTAGACGTCTGCGACGAATGTGATTCCGGTCTGGAAGCGGCGAGTCTCGGCTCTGAGACTGGAGGTCTTCGCGATGGCTCTGAAGCATCCCGAGACACCACTCGGAGCGAAGTTTCTCACCTTCTGGCCTCGTGGCTTACGCGCTGAGTCCGGTGGATCTAATACCGGACTTCATCCCGGTTCTGGCTCTACTCAACGATCTGGTACTGTCGCCGCTCGGAATCTTGCTCGTGAAGCGTATGATCCCCGCTGAAGTTCTTGCTGAGTGCCGGGAGCAAGCTCCGACGATCCCGAAGTCGGTCTGCTAGCTCGTTACGGGGTGGTGATCGTGGTGGTGGCGTGGGGGCTCGCGGTCTTGTGCATCTTCGTGATCGCGCTGCGAATAGCATCTCGATAAGTGCGTGCGAGTGAGTAGAATTCGATCGTGAGCAAGAAATCCCGCGCCCGGCACACGAAAACCATCACCGCACCGAATCCCGGCCCGCTGACGCTCGACGGGACGAACACCTACATCTTCGGCAACGTCGTCATAGACCCCGGCCCGGATAACCCGGAGCACCTGGAGCGCGTCGCCTCGAAGAGCAACGTCGAGATCATCCTCCTCACCCATCGTCATTCCGACCATGCCTCCGGCGCGTCCCGTCTCTCGGAGATGACGGACGCCCCGGTGCTAGCCTTCGGTAGCTCTATATCTTCCGATGAAGAGGTCGCGGGGCTTCTCGCCCTTCACACGCCGGGACACGCCCGGGATCACCTGTGCTTCTGGGATGCTCGCAGCAAGACGCTCTTCTCCGGCGACCTCATCGCCGGGCGCGGGAGCATCATGGTCGCGCCGCCGGAGGGCGACATGCGAGACTACATGGACTCGCTCTACCGGGTGAAGAATCTCTCCCCGGAGCGCATCCTCCCCGGACACGGCCCGGAGATAACGGAAGCGAAGGCGAAGATCGAAGAATACATCCGCCACCGCGAGGAACGCGAGGCCATGATCGTCTCAGCCCTCGACTCGGGCGCGAAGTCCCTGGAGGATGTTCTCGAATCGGCCTACTCGGACACCCCGAAAGAGATGTTCCCCTACGCCGAGATGGCCCTGCGAGCGCACCTGATAAAGCTCGGTAGATCAGAACTTCTGTAACTCTTGCGTCCACAGTAGCTGCTGTAGCTACTGTGGGCATACGAAAGCCCCCGCCCCGAGGTTCGGAACGGAGGCTCGACTTGTGGTTTTCCGGCTCTAGTTGAGCGTCGCGTTGACGTTTATGTCCACGTTGCCGCGAAGGGCGTTCGAGACCGGGCAGAGCTGGTTGGTCTGCTCGATGGCGTCCTTGAAAGCCGCCTCGTCAGCGCCGGAGACATCGGCTTTTACTTCCAGGGTCATGGTGGAGACCTTGAGGCTGTCGAGGTCCAGTGTGCAGGTCGCGCTGACTTCGAGCCTCTCGGGGTCGTTGCCGCCTTCGGAGAGTACGTTCGAGAGGGCCATCGCGTAGCAGGAGGCGTGCGCGGCGGCGATAAGCTCCTCCGGCGAGGTCTTGCCTCCGGGCGCCTCGCTGCGCGAAGCCCAGGTTACAGGCATCTCACCCATCGCACCGCTGCCGGTGGTGAAGACACCGTTGCCCTGGACGAGGTTGCCCTCCCAGACTATGTTGGCGTTCCTGTCGGCGGTTGCCATATGTTCCTCCTACGTTTGTCGTTCTTCGGGGCGAGCTCATGAACAAACCTGTCTTCAGATCTGTCTCCGCTCGGCGGCCGTTGCGAATAACGTATACCCCTGAGTCGTATGTTTTATGCAGGGCGGGGGCTGCTCGCTCAGTCACGAACGGGGATCTCGATGCGAGCGTAGGTTCCCTCGCCGGGCTCGCTCTCGACGGAGAACTCGCCGCCATGTTGTTCGATGATCGCCCTTACCAGCGAGATGCCGCTGTATTCATCCTCGAGGTCGCGCTCGAAGGCCTGGTCTATGAGGGACTGCCTCGCCCCGACGCCGTCGTCGGCGACCTCGATCAGGAGGACTTCGGCGTTTTCCAAGGCCTCTTCCAAAGTAGTTGGGGATTGGATCATGCTGGCGTAGGCGTCTATGCCGGCCTGATAGTTGACTTTGGCGTCCTTGCCGACGGTCCCGGCGAGCGCGATAACGGGCAGCCCGCGCTCCTTGGCCCTTCGCGCGACCTCGGCGGGTATCTTCCCCCTCGGCGTCTGGAAGTCTATGCCTCCCTCGGCGGTGAAGACGAGGTCAGCCTCGTCGAGCATCTCGTCTATTTCGAGGTACTCCATTACGATCTCATACCGGGAGTGCAGCGTCGCCCCGATAACGACCAGCCCGGCCCCGAGTCCCCCCGAAGCCCCGCTTCCCGGCGACTCGTGCACGCTGTATCCGAGGTCACACTCCACTACGTTTGCGTAGTTCTCCAGGGCGGCGGCAAGCTCTTCGACCTGCTCCAGGGTCGCCCCTTTCTGTGGCCCGAAAACCCGCGCGACCCCGTTCTCGACGCAGAGCAGGTTATGCCAGTTGCACGCCACATCTATCTCTACGCTGGAGAGCCGTTCGTCCAGCCCGGAGAGGTTTATCCCGGCGAGCCGGGCGAGCTCGCCGCCACCGGAGGCTTCGGGCAACTTTTCACCGTCTTCGTCGAGGAGTCTGCCGCCGAGAGCCTGCACCATCCCCGCGCCGCCCTCGGAGGTGCCGGAGTCGCCGCAACCGAGGAGGGTGCGCTCCGCTCCGGCGTCGAGGGCGGCTTTTATTACCTCACCGACCCCGTAGGTCGTGGTTACGCGTGGGTCGCGCACGTCCTTCGGGACGAGCCGCAACCCGGCGAAGGCCGCCATCTCGAGGACCGCCGTTTTGGGCTCGTCCGGGGAATCGCTACCGAGAAAGCCGTAGTGTGATTCGACCGGTTCCCCGACCGGGCCGGTTACGGTTAGCTCCACGATCTCGCCCCCCGTCGCTGCGACAAGGGCGCGGGTGAAGCCTTCACCGCCGTCCACGAGCGGGGCTTTGGAGATCCCGGCCTCCGGCAAGACCCTTAGAATCCCCTCTTCTATACAGTCTGCGGCTTGCTGGGGCTCAAGGCTCTCCTTGAAACCAGAAGGGGCGATCAAGATCCTCATCGTCGTACTCTCCGCTTCCCGGCGAAACACCGGCTCTACTCCGATCCCTCAGAACAGCTCAGAGGGATACATCGCGTCCGTCAAAGAGAGGCCAGCCCGGCAGTTAACACGGGTTTAACCGTCTCGACTCGAGTTATGCGCTCGAAGAGCGGGAGAAATACATGCGATTGGGTTCTAACTGGGTTCTGATCGGGTTCTGCTCCGGGTGTTGCCGAGTTTAGAGCTTCGTGGTTTCTGGACGAACGGCTTCGGAGGTCGTGATCGTCCCTGCGAAAAGGAAGTGCGTCTGGCGCAGAGACGATTCGAGGTCGAATTCGTTGAGCGCGGAGACGGCGTCCCTCGGTATCACCACGTCGTACCATCTGAGGGCCGCGCTCGCCGCCGTATAGTGGACGCAGATGTTCGCGACTGTCCCGCACAGGATGAGCGTCTCGACGCCCCAGAGCCTCAGGAAATGGTCGAGGTGCGTCCCGTAGAAGGCGTCGTAACGCACCTTCCTGATGACCGTCTCGCTCTTGCGCGGGACGAGTTCGAAGATGATCTCCCACCCCCAGCTTCCCTCCTCGCAGTGGGCGGGCCAGATTTTCCACTCGGGATCTCCGGCGACGTGCGTGTCCTGGCTGAACACCACCCTCATCCCCGACGAACGAGCTTCTTCGAGAATACCCTGTATGATCGGGACCGTTGCCTCCGTGTCCGGCCCGACGAGCGTCCCTCCCTCTTTCACGAAGTCGTTCTGCATATCTATCACCACGAGCGCGGTCTTCTCCGGGTCGAGGATTACCTCGCCGTGTTCCTTGTATTCCGGGACTTCGACGGTGCGGGCCATTCTCGAACCCCTCCTGACATCTCGGTTCTCTCGGCTCCCGTGAGTCTACTACCGACCGTTGCGACCCCGGCGATGTTCGCGATATAGAATGGTCTCATGTCCAAAGACGAGAAGACCCCGGAGCGGTTCTGGGACGATTTACCGGCCCGAGAAGAGATGCGTGAGAGGCTGGATCACTACCTGGATCTCCCGCTGGCTCTGGCCTCGGTCGTGGTGGTACTGCTAGTCGTGATCCAGCTGACCGGAGAGGTAAGCCCGCAGTGGGAGGGCAGGATCGAAGCTCTGAGCTGGGCGGTCTGGGGGCTGTTCCTGGTGGAGTTCGTCGCCAAGTTTGCCCTCGCTCCCGTGAAGCGTATCTACCTTCGCAAGAACTGGCTGGATGTCCTGATCCTGCTCCTGCCCCTCCTGCGCCTCCTGCGGGTGCTGCGCGTCCTACGGGCGGCGCGAGGCTTCCCAATCTTCCGACTCCTGGTCTTTGGTGGCCGGGGTTCGAGTTCGACGCTCACGCTCCTGAAACGCCGCAGGCTTGGGCAGCTCGCGCTCGTTTCTGCGATGGTCGTCCTTATAGCGGCGGCTGTCGCGTTCCTGCTGGAAGAAGGGGCTTCGGGCGGCAATATCGAGACTTTCGGTGACGCGCTCTGGTGGTCTGCGGCGCTCGTCACGACCGTTTCTAGCGAACTCTACCCGGTTACCGTCGGTGGTCGCATCCTCGCCTTCTTGATGATGCTCTACGCCGTCGGGGTCTTCTCGTACTTCATCGCTTCCATCGCCTCGGTACTGGTCGAATCCGACGCCCGGCAGTCGAACGAGGAGGAACCGGAGAAGGAAAGCATAGAGCTCAACAAGCGCGAGGTCGCGGCCCTGCGCTCCATACTGAAGAAGGCCGGCGAGTAGGAGAACTCTGACGCTCCGGCCTGTATTAAGACGTACTTGTGTATACTCTGGCGCGGTTTGTCAGAGGCAAGGAAGGTTTCTCTTTGGAGTTCATACACGGCGCCGTTGACTGGATGTTGTCTTGGGCCGGTTCGCCCTATGCGGTGGTGGCGCTCTTCGTATTCTCGTTCTGGGAGTCGAGCTTCTTTCCGCTGCCGCCGGATCCTTTGCTGATAGCGATGGCCGTCGCCGACCCGGCAAAGGCTCCCTACTACGCGCTCGTCTGCACCGTAGCTTCGGTCCTCGGAGCCGCTCTGGGCTACTTTATCGGGAAGAAGGGCGGGCGACCCGTCGTCTACAGGATCTTCAAGGAAAAGCGGGTTGAGTCCGTCGAGAAGCTCTACAAACGCTACGATGCCTGGGCCGTCGGGGCGGCGGCGTTCACCCCGATACCGTACAAGGTCTTCACGATCACGGCCGGTATAGCAGAGATCAACTTCTGGCGATTTCTTCTGGTGTCTTTCCTGGGGCGCGGAGCGAGGTTCTTTCTCGTTGGGATGGCGGTCTTTTTCTTTGGTCCTTCGATCCAGATCGCGCTCGATCAATACTTCGAGGTCGTTACGGTGAGCTTTATCCTGCTCCTTGTCCTCGGCTTTGTAGCCGCGAAGTTCCTCGGGGACTACCTTACGAAGCGGGAGGCCGGCAGAGAGGGAGAGAGCGGAATCTCCAGCTAGGAATCTCCGCTAGGCTCCTTCAGGCTTTCTTCTGACGCCTCGTTTGCGGCTCATTAACGGGATCACCTCTCCCAGCACGAGCGCGGAAAGTACGAAAGCCGCCCCGACGAGTTGAATCCCCGTCAGCCGGTCCCCGGCGAGCCAGTAACCGAAGAACGCGGCGAAGACCGGCTCCATAGTGAGGATCACAGCGGTGCGGGCCGCCGGAAGGTGCTGCTGCACCGTGGTCTGGATGTAGAACGCCCCCGCCGAGGCGACGAGCCCGGTGAGCAGGATAGCGAACCAGACACCGGCGGGTGGAAGCTCGACCGGCTCGAAGAACGGCCACATCGCGGCGAAGATAAGGGTCATCGAGAGGATCTGGGCGAGGGTCAGGGCGAGGGCGTCGTGTTCTGCCGCGTACCGCGAGAGCAGGGCGATGTGGGCTCCGAGCGCGGCGGCGCAGACCACCGTGAGCGCATCCCCGAAACGGACCCCGGACGGACTCTGCCCGGCCAGCAGCAACAATCCAAAGACGCTCAAGCAGACCGCAACGAGGACCGAGCGCGTGAAGCGCACCCCGAAGAGCGCGCGGGCCGTGATCGGCGCGAAGACCACGAACATCCCCGTCAGAAGGCCGGAATTCGTCGGGGTCGTGTAGAGAAGGCCGAGGGTCTGAAAGAGGTACGCAGCCGCGAGTATCACCCCGATTCCTCCACCGACAAGGAGGGTTCGGGGCTTCATGCGGGGAGCGGCGGGAAGGAGAGCGACGGTAGCGAGGGCGAAGCGCAGCGTCAGGAAAGCAAGGACCCCGTAAAGAGCGATGGCGTCCTGCACCACCACGAACGTCCAGCCCCAGACCGCCGTAACCCCGACGAGCATTATCGTGTAGAAGAGCCGCAAGGTGGATCATTCTAGCCGAGATAAAAGCGGTTCGGGTTGAGCTCCTACGCGACCTATTTAACCCAAGTTGCCCCCTACGCTGAAAACCAAATATCCTCCCGACTTGAAGACCGCTAAACCTTTCAAGCCGGGAGGACGGGTTGGACGATACCATAACCACCATCTACTGCGTGTG
>JBPCNU010000142.1:0-17242 GCA_051000975.1 Rubrobacter sp. | reverse complement strand
CGTGCTCCACCTCGACCAGCCCGTAGGCCGTCGGGTCTTCGACGCTCGTGAGGGCGATGGTCGCCCGTGCACCGTTCTCCCTGTGCCGGTCCACCGCAACCCGAAGGTTCATCCCAGTCAGCACGTCGCCGTTCAGGACCGCTACCGGACCATCGCCGCGCAGATATCCTTCGGCGTTCCTTATTCCACCCGCCGTCCCGAGCGCTTTGTCTTCGACGGCGTAATCTACCGTAAAGCCATCAAGGTCTTCGCGCGCCGCGATGTAGGCCTGAATCGGGTCGGGCAGGTATCCGAGCGAGAGAACGACCCCGTCTATCCCGGCCTCGCGCAAGAGGTCTATCGTGTATCCGAGGAACGGCTTGTTCCGTATTGGGACGAGTGCCTTCGGAGTGTCGTATGTGACGGGCCTCAGCCGCGTGCCGAGGCCGCCCACCAGTATGATCGCCTGCATCCCCCAAGAATACCGGAAAATCCGAGTTCACTCAACATCACCGGGGGGACGCAAGGGCCGATCAGACCAGCAGCCCGGCCCCACCCGTAACCGTCACCAGAAGCCCGACGAAGACCACAAACAAAACCGTCAGAATCGCCAGCGCATATACCGAGAACGTAACCGTACCATCCTCACCCTTCGGACCGTCCGAGACAGGCTCTTCGAGGAACATGCTGCGGAAAACGGCGAAGTAATACGGCAGCGAGATGACGCTGTTTACAACCACCGCACCAACCACAACATACACCAGCACCGAGCCGGACTGCGCCCCCGCGAGGATTACCCACATCTTCCCGAAGAAACCGCTGAACGGTGGTATCCCGACGAGCGCGGCCATGAACACCCCCATCGCTACCGCCAGCATCGGGCGAGTCCTGAACAATCCGTTGTAGGACTTGAAGTTTTCCCCCACGATGTCCACCACGAAGAACGCCCCGAGGTTCATAACGGCGTAGGCGGTTACGTAGATGAGCACCGCCTGCACACCGAGGTTCGCGTTCGTACCCTGCACCGCTGCTATGGCGGCGAGGATGTAGCCGGAGTGGGCGACGGAGCTGTAGGCGAGCATCCGGCGAACGCTCGTCTGCCGGAGAGCGAGAAGGTTCCCGGTGAACATCGTCAGGATAGCGAGGATTCCTATGAGAGCCGTCCAGACGGCGGTCGCGGCGGGCATCGCCTCGACGAGGATGCGGAGCAACGCGGCAAAGGTCGCGGCTTTCGGGGCGACGGAGAGGAAGGCGGCTGCGCTCGTCGGTGCGCCCTGGTAGGCGTCCGGGGTCCAGAAGTGGAAGGGAGCGGCGGAGAGTTTGAAAGCGAAGCCGCTCACGAGCAAGGCAAGGCCGAGCATCCCGACCGGGGTCAGGCCATCCGCGTAAGCCGCCGCTATCTGGGAGAAGGCCGCCGATCCGGCGAAGCCGTAGACCAGGACGATACCATAGAGCAGAACGGCGGAGGCAATGACGCCCGTGACCAAATATTTCATGCCGCCCTCCGCGCTCTCGGGTCGGCGGCGGTCGAAGGCCACGAGGGCGTAGGATGGGATCGTCGCAAGCTCTATCGCGAGGAAGAGGCCGAAGAGGTCGCGCATCGAGACGAGCAGCATCGCTCCGAAGACGACCGAGAGCATTAGGACCACGTACTCCGGCCCGTCTCCAGTGCGAGATGCGAAGCGGCTCGCCGCTAACATCGAGAAGAACGCCGCGCCGAGGACGACGAGCTTTATGTAGAGGGCGAAATCGTCTATCACGAAGCCATCCCCGAAGAAAGTCCCGGAGAAGTTCGATGCGAGCAGAGCGGTGGTGGCGATGAAGGCCACGGCCACCCCGAACGGCGCGAGGCCGGAGGCAAGGAACTTCGCGCCGGACGTTTCGGCGAAGACCCCGGCCATCAGGGTGATGATCAGGAACCCGCCAACGATGAGTTCTGGGAGAAGGGCGATGAAAGACTGCGCCGTTACCATCAGGCGTTACCTCCAAGGAGTCCGACGACCGTCTGGACGGCCGGTTGCTGTAGGCCTATGAGGAGGGCCGGGAAGAAGCCAAGTATCAGGAGCAGCAACGAGAGCGGGACGATAGCCGCCATCTCGGTGGTGTTCGCGTCCTTGATGTCCTCGTAGGCGGGATTGGTTATGGGACCGTAGATGACGTTCCGCATCATGTAGAGTAGGTAGACCGCCGAGAGCAGCACCCCGAGTGCGGCGATGAAGCCCTGCACCGGGTACGCCTCGTAGCCGCCCATGATGCTCATGAACTCCGAGACGAAGACCGCGAGGCCCGGCAGACCCATCGCCGCAAGCCCCCCGACGGCGAAGAGTCCAGCGGCCCACGGCATCCGCCCGACGAGACCACCGAGTTCCGAGATTTTCCTCGTTCCCGTCCGGGCCGCGAAGATACCGACGATGATGAACAGGAGCGAGGAGTAGATGCCGTGCGTTACCTGCTGCAGGACCGCACCGTTCAGCCCGACCGAGTTACCCGCCCCGATGCCGAGCAGGATGAACCCGAGCGTCCCGATGGACGAGTACGCGACGAGCGACTTCAGGTCTGTTTGAAGGAAAGCCGCGAACGCCCCGTAGACCACGTTTACCGCCCCGAGGGCTGCGATGTACGGCAGGTACGGCGCGACACCTTCGGGGAGTAGCGGGAGTGCTATCTTGATCAGGCCAATGGTCCCGAGCTTCGGCAGAACCCCCGACAGAAGCACGTTCGTCGAGGTCGGGCTGGAGGTGTAGACATCCATCAGCCAGCCGTGCAATGGGACCGCCGGAACCTTGACCAGCAGGCCCAGCAGGATCGGGGCCGCGATTGCCACCTGCGCGGTCGTCGAGAGACCTGCCCCGCCTACGAGGCCGGGGATCGAGAACGTACCGCCGAGGATGCCGAGTGCAAGGAAACCCGCGAGCATCGTCGTCGAGCCGAAGAACGTGAAGACGAAGAACTTCAGGGCCGCCGGGCGTCGGTTCTCGTCGCCCCAGATGCCGACCATCAGGTACATCGGGATGAGCGTCAGCTCGAAGAAGATGTAGAAGAGTACGAGGTCCTGAGAGGCGAAGACCCCGAGCATCCCGACCTCGGCTACGAAGAGGAGGATGAAATACTGCTTGAGGTTCGCCGTGATCTGCCACGAAGCCAGCACCGCGAGGAACGTGAGCAGGGCCGTGAGCAGGAACATCCCGAATCCGAGACCGTCGAGGCCGACCCGGTAGCCGATGTTCAGAGCGTCTATCCAGTTCACGTCCTGCGAGAGCGGTGCCGCCCCGAGGTTGGCCCCGAACGCGAAGTAGACGTAGAGCGCGAGCAAGAGCGGCACCCCGGCGACCGCGAGGGCGGCCCGGCGGACCGTCGTATCATCAGCGGGCAGGAGGCCGACGAAGAGCGCGCCGAGCAGCGGAATAAAGATGACTATTGTCGTGATCACAGCCGACCTCCCACCGCTATCGTACCGACGGTTATGACGGCAAGGATGAGCGCAGCAAGTACCACGTACTGCGCCCCCGCCGCCGTTGCACCGACGATGAGGCCGATCAAGAGCACCGCCCCGAGGATGTACAGCACGTAGTTCTGGACACCGCCAGTCTGGGTTCTGCCGAGCAGCCCCCCAAGCCCTGAAGCCCCGCGCCCGATGCCCTCCGAGCCGCCCCGGATCACCCGCTTGTCGAAGCTCTTTATGAAGCGCCCGATAGCGAAGGCCGGACGGACAAAGATCCGGTCGTATAACTCGTCGAAGTACCAGCCCTTGTCAAAAAATGTGTGAAGTCCGGAGAAACGCCGCTGCATCGAGGTTGCCGTACTCGGGCTTGCGACGTACAGGAAGTACGCCAAGCCGATACCGGCAAGCGCGAAGGCGAGCGAGATTCCCGCGAGCACGAAGCTGAAGCCGTGAGGCTCGATCTCGAAGGTACTCACCGCGAACTGGCTCGGCGCGACAAACCCCGAGAAGAGATCCGGCACCGGAAGGCCGAGACCCTCCGGGATGCCGACCCAGCCGCTCACTATCGCAAGGAAAGCGAGGAGTATCATCGGCAAGGTCATCGCCCCGGGAGATTCGATGGCGTTTCGAGCGGCTTCCGTTCGCGGCTCACCTAGGAACGCTATGAAGATTGCCCGGAAGATGTAGAAAGCCGTCAGGAACACGGTCAACAACGCCATCCCGAAGAGGATATAGTAGTGCTCCTCGAAGGTCGAAGCGACAATCGCATCCTTCGACCAGAAGCCCGCCAGAGGAAAGATCCCGGCCAATGAGAGTCCAGCGATAACCATCGTCCAGAAAGTGATCGGCATCCGCCGCTTTAACCCGCCCATGTCCGTGAGGCTGTAACTGCTCATCGCGTGGATGATGCTTCCCGCTCCGAGAAACAAAAGCGCCTTAAAGAAGGCGTGGTTATAGAGGTGGAACATGCTCGCCGAGAACGCCCCGATCCCGAGCGCGAGCATCATGTACCCGAGCTGCGAGACCGTCGAGTAAGCCACGATCCGCTTCATATCCTTCTTCACCAGTGCCATAGTCGCGGCCATGAGAGCCGTAAAACCGCCGATGTACGCGACCGTCAGCATGGCGGTCGGGCTCTGGACAAAGATATCGTATGTCCGGGCCACCAAATACACGCCGGCCGCGACCATCGTAGCGGCGTGGATGAGAGCGGAGACAGGCGTCGGGCCTTCCATCGCGTCCGGCAGCCATACGTGGAGCGGAAACTGCGCGCTCTTGCCGATGGCTCCGATAAACACGAGGATGATCGCCGTCGTAAGTACCGAACCTCCGATGAAGCCCGCCTGCGCGGCGTTGGCTATCCCCTCGAAGCTTGTCGTTCCCGTCGCTCGCCAGAACATGATTATTCCGACGAACAAAGCAGTGTCTCCGACGCGGGTAACGATAAATGCTTTCTGGGCGGCATCGCGGGCAGAGGGCTTCTCGAACCAGTGTCCGATCAAAAGGTACGAGCAAAGGCCGACAAGCTCCCAAAAGACGTAAAGCTGGATGAAGTTCGTTGCGAGGACGAGTCCGAGCATCGAGGCGGTGAAGAGGTTGAGGATGGCGTAGTACCACGCGAGGCGAGGGTCACCCTCCATGAAAGCCCCGGAATAGAGTTGGACCATCAAGCTAACGAAGCTCACTACGACGAGCATCATAGCGGCGAGACCGTCTATGTAGACGCCCATCGAGAATGATCCACCTGCGCCAAGGTCGATCCAGTCAACCGCGAACTCTATCGGCGTGCCGCCGCTCCCCACGGCGTACAGCGCGAAAACCGAGAACACCAGCGAGAAGACCATTCCGAAGATAGCGACGTACTGTGCGTTCTCTTTTAGTACGCGCCCGAAAAGCGCGAGTGCGAGGAAGACCAGAGCCGGGACAGCCGGGATAGCCGTGATTATAAGCTGTTGACCGACACTCTGCATCTAGGCGGCCATCCTTTCTAGCCCTTCATCGTATTGACTTCGTCTACGTTGACCGTCCGCCTGGTGCGGAAGACCGCGAGCACTATAGCAAGTCCTACGGCGACTTCCGCAGCGGCGATGGCGATGACCAGCACCGCGTAGTTCGCTCCGACCCCGTTTGCGGCGGGAAGGAAGTCCGCGAACGCCACGAGCGTCAGGTTCACGGCGTTTATCATGATCTCGACACACATGAACACCACCACGGCGTTCCGGCGGATGATCGCCCCCCACGCCCCGATGGAGAACATGATAGCCGCCACGACGAGGAAGGCTTCGAGTGGAACCTGTGAGTTGAGCGTCTCGAAGACCGAGCTCACGAGCCGCTCCTCGTGCTGGCCTGCTCCCGTTCGTGGCGACGGTCCTCTTCATCCTCCGGCTTCCGGCGGCTGATGACTATCGCCGCGACGAGCGCGACGAGCAGCAACACCGCCACGACCTCGAAGAGCAGCACGAAGATACCCGTATCCGGGGCCACCCCGAGCAGGACGCGAGCGAAGTCCTCGACGTTGCGGTTCCCCTGCCCGGCGGAGGCGTTCCCCCAGTCCTCGGCGACGAGGACCACCGAGAGCAGCCCCCCGACCCCGAGCGCGACCAGAAGCCCCGCCCAGACCTGACGGTTCATGATCGTCGAGAACCGCCTCGCCTGCGGCTTCTGGGTGAACATGATCCCGAAGAGAATAACCACCGTAACCGCCCCGACGTAAACCAGCACCTGAAACGCCGCGAGAACCGGCGCACCAAGCATCACGAAGAACCCCGCAACCGCGAAAAAAGACCCGCTCATCAACAGCGCGGAATGAACGACGTTCCGGCTCAAGACCACCCCGAGCGCGGAGACGAGCATCATCCCCGCCAGAAAACCGAACACCAACGTCAAGCCGCGTCCTCCCCGGAGCCATCGCTCTTCACGGCTCGCGCCTTGCTGGGACGCTTCGCAGCATCCGTAGCTGCACCGTCGCTGTTTTTGGAAGCCGCTTTGCCACTGGCCGCGCTCCCCTTCTCACCCGCCGGAGGCTTCTTGGCCCGGCGCGGCGGGGTCGGGTCTATGGTCGGGTCTACGGGGCGTTCCCCGAACTGCCGGGCAAGATCCAGACGGTTGTAAGCCTGCACCTCGAACTCCTCGGTGTGGTAGATGCAGTTGACCGGACAGACCTCGACGCAGAGCGAGCAGTACATACACCGCGAGTCGTCTATGACGAACCCGACGGCAAAGGGCTTGGGCTTGCCGGAGCCATCAGCGTCGCGCTTCGTCTGGTCAATAGAGATGCAGTGGTCGGGGCAGACGCGCATGCACTGCAGGCATGCGATGCAGCGGTCCATATCCACCGTCAGCAACCCGCGCGTGCGTTCGGGAAGGTCGCGCTTGAACTCCGGGTACTGGCGGGTGATCTTCGGCTTGAAGAAGTTCCTGAGCGTTATGCTCATCCCCTTCAAGATTCCCTGTCCTACCTGTGGCATTAGATTCCTCCAGAGATTCTAGTTAGAAAACGAGCATGGCCCCGGCGGTAACGACCAGCCAGACGATGGTCAGCGGCGTGAGTACCTTCCAGCCGAAATCCATGAGCTGATCCATCCTGAGCCTCGGTATAGACCACCTTATCCATTGAAAAGTGAAGATCACGAGCGAGGTCTTTATGGCGAACCAGATCCAGTTGAACTGCCCGAAGTCGAGGAACGCGAACGGCGGCTGCCAGCCACCGAGAAAGAGCGTCGTCGTGATCGCGCTCATCAAGCCCATCCCAGCGAACTCGGCGGCCTGGATCAAGGCCCAAGTCATCCCCGAATATTCGATCATGTACCCGCCGACGATCTCGCTCTCCCCCTCCGGCAGGTCGAACGGAACCCTTTTCGTCTCCGCGATCCCGGCTATGTAGAAAGTTATGAACATCGGGAGTTGTGGCAGGAAGTACCAGTTCCAGAACCCGCCCCCCTGAGCGTTTACCACGTCAACGAGCGAGAGGCTCCCGGTCAGCATCACGACCCCGAGCAGGCTCAGGATAAGCGGCACTTCGTACGAGATCATCTGCGCCGCGCCGCGCAACGCACCGAGGAGCGAGAAGTTCGAGCGGCTTCCGTATCCGGCCATGATGACCCCGAGTGCCCCGACCGACGTGATCGCCACGAAGAAGAGTATCGCTACGTTGATGTCCGCCACGACCGCCCCCGGCGCGAACGGAATGACCATCCACACCACCGCGACGGGCAGGAGCATCGCTATCGGTGCGCCGAGGAAGATCCACATATCCGCCCGTCCCGGCGCGGTATTCTCCTTCGTGAGGAGCTTGATCACGTCCGCGAGCGGCTGCAACAACCCCCTCGGCCCGACCCGGTTCGGGCCGAACCGTAGCTGGAAATACCCCGCCACCTTTCGTTCCGCCATCACGAGAACTGCGGAAGTGTTCAGGACCAAGAACAGCACGGCGAACGCCCCGAGGATGAACCGCCACGGCTCCTGGTTCAGCACCCCGAGGAACTCCATTACTTGTCCCACCCCCCGCTAACCGGGTCTATCATCCCCATAATAGGCATGATGTCGGAGAGGTAATGTCCCGGTATGACCTCCTGCAGAAGCATCATGTTCGCGAAGCTCGGGTCGCGGTAATGGACCCGGTACGGCGAATCCGAACCGTCCGAAACTACATGCACCGCGAACTCCCCGCGCGGGCTCTCGACCCGCCCGAAACCGTCGCCTTCTTTCGGCCTGAGACGGCGACCCGTATCACCGAGAACCGCACCTTCTGGCATCTTCTCGATGACCTGCTTGATGATCCTGATGCTCTCGAAGACCTCTTTTATCCGCACCCGGAACGAGGCTGCAACGTCGCCTGCGTCGTCCGTTGCGACCTCGAAGTCGAGGTCCGGGTAGACGCTGTACGGGTAGTCGCGCCGTGAGTCGAAGGCAACGCCCGTTCCGCGAAGCGGCGGCCCCGTGACCCCGATCTCGACGGCTTGCTCCGGTGTCATCCGCCCGACGCCTTTCGTGCGAGAGATGTATATCTCGTTTCCGACGACCAGTTCCACGAGGTCGGCCTGGAACCTTGCCCCGAGACCGTCTACGAACTCGTAAATCTCCTCCAGCAGTCCTTCCGGCACGTCGGCCTTCACGCCGCCGATGCGGACGTAGTGGAACATCATCCTCGCGCCGCAGATCGCTTCAAAGTAGCTCTGTATCTGCTCCCGCTCGCGGAAAGCGTACAGGACTGGCGTAAACGCCCCGAGTTCGAGCATCAGGAACCCGAGGGACGGGATGTGGCTCGCCAGTCGCATCAATTCGCTTACGAGGACGCGCAGGTACTCGGCACGCGGTGGTATCTCCACGTCGAGCAAGTCCTCTACCGCGAGGCAGTAACCGTGTTCGTTGAACATCCCCGCGAGGTAGTCGAGGCGGTCGGTTAGAGGGACGATCTGGGGATACATACGATTCTCGGCGATCTTCTCCTGCGACCGATGCAGATATCCCATGATCGGGTCGCACCGCACGACCGTCTCCCCGTCGAGCTCGAGTATGAGTCGCAACAGCCCGTGCATCGCCGGGTGCTGCGGACCCATGCTCATGTCCATCGCTTCGAGGCCGAACTCGCCCCGGATATCGGGGTTGGCAAGCCGCGTGCTCACGCGCCCGCTCAGCGTCGGCGCGCCATCTCTAAGCTTCTTCTCTTCGCCCGGCATCAGCGCAGCCCCTCGAAGGTGCGCTTGGTGTTGATCTCGAACTCCTTGAGGAGCGGATGATGGTCGAAGTGGTCCTGCCACATAAACGTCCTCCTGAGATCGGGATGCCCCCGGAACGCCACCCCGAACATGTCGTAAGCCTCCCTCTCGTGCCAGTTGGCCGTCGGGTACACCCGCGTAACCGAATCTATGACCGGCTCCGTCCCCTCGATGCTCGTCCTGACCTTGACCGTGCCGCCGCGCAGGTCCAGAAGCTCATATGTAAGCCCGAAGCTCCCTTTCAAATCGACGACCGTGATGAATGAGAGGTGCAATATGCCAAGCTCCTCCCGCGCCGTCGTCAGCACGCTGCGGATGTCCCCGGTCTTGACCGTGACCCGCACCGAATTCCCGGCGACCTCGCCCTCTTCCAACCCGTGCCGGTTCCTGAACCCCGCAAGGTACCCGTCGAGCCGCTCCGCGAGGTCGCCCTCCGGCAACTTCAACGCCATCAGGACTCACCCCCCTCGTCCGACTTCTCTTCTTCCGATTTCTCGCCAGCGCTCTTCTCGCGCTGTTTCCGTGCGCGGGGGGACTTCTTAGTGTCTTTCGGCCCGGAGCCGGTCGGCTTCTCGGCGGTCGCAGTCGCCGGGCCGGGCCCGGACTCTTCAGGACCCTCGGCGTCGGCCTTCTCCTTCGCGGCCTTCTTCTCGGCGGCAGCGGCGGCTTTCTTCGCCTTCTCCTCTTCCTTGAGCTTCTTCTGGACCTCCGGCGGGACCCACCCGAGGTCGGTCATCGCTTCAGGCGGGAGCCCGGTGCGCTCGAAGGTGTAGGTGCGCTTGAGGGACGCGACACCCTCGAAGCGTTCGGCGATGCCTTCGCTCATCCCGGTGTACTCGCGTTCGGGGAGATATTCGTTGATCGTCCCGTCGTCGTTCACGAGCGCGGCCTTCGGACGATTCCTGCCGACCTGCATGTCGCGCTCGACCTTCTTCTGCAAGGTCATGATCCCGAAGATAAGTGCCTCCGGCCTAGGTGGACAACCCGGCACGTACACGTCCACCGGGATGACCCTGTCCGCACCCATCAGCACCGAGTAACCGTCGAGGAACGGCCCGCCCGAGATGGCGCACGCCCCCATCGCGATAACCCACTTCGGCTCGGCCATCTGCTCGTAGAGACGAGTCATGCGCTCGGCCATTTTGGTCGAAACGGTGCCGGAGACGATCATCACGTCGGCCTGACGAGGGCTGCCCATGAACGGGCTGCTCCCGAAACGTTCGAGATCGTTGTGAGCCATGCCCGTGCTCATCATCTCGATGGCGCAACACGCAAGGCCGAACTGCAAGGGCCAGAGCGAATTCTTACGCGCCCAGTTAAAGACCTTGTCGGTCGAAGTCGTGATGACGTTCGGCTCATCGAACTGCTGCATCAGACCCATTTCAAGGCCCCCTTCTTCCACTCGTAGATCAGACCGACGGACAATATCGTCACGAAGATGAGCATCTGCACGAAACCGAACACGCCGAGGCTTCCGTAGATGACCGCCCAAGGAAAGAGAAACAACGCTTCAACGTCGAAGATCAGGAACGTCAGCGCAAAGACGTAGTACCGGACCGGGAATGGCCTCCACGGATCCGTGACCGCCGCCTCACCCGTCTCGTAAGTCTCCTGCTTCGCCGCCGAACGCTTGCTCGGAGAGAGGAGCCGCGCCACAACAAGCACCGTCGCCCCGAAGGCAACCATCAGCAGCATGAACGCCCCGATATACAGATAACTCGTCCCGTAGCCGAGACCCTGCTGGAAAAGAAGTCCCATCACCCGCGAAAAACCTTTCTTCTATCCCGTTCAACCCCGTTAGATCCCGTGATCCAGATCAAAATACTACCGACGCATACCTGATCTTTCAAGCTATAGCTAAATGTATCAAATAATGATAAGCGTCGCTCATAATCGCGCCTACGTAACTTTACAATACTGCATGATCTCCAGCCGAATTGATGGTTCGCTAATCGGTCTCGGCGTAGTCTCGATCCTCGGACGCGGAATAGCCGTTTCGTCCTAAGAAAGACTCCTGGCTTTCTCCGGAGGTGCGTCGGTGGTTCTTGCCGACGATCTCGACGAACTCCACGAGCATCTTGCGGTACGCTTCCAGGGACTCGCTGACGACGTATTCGCTCGGCCCATGATGCCCGCCTCCGAGCGGCCCGAACTCAACGCCCGGTATACCGGCCCGTTGAAAGTAGACGATGTCCGACGCGCCGTGCCGCCCCACCCCGACCGGATTGCCGTGGTAGTGACGCGCAGCGACCTCGCGCAGAGCCTTCACGTAGGGATTGCGGCGGGTAACATAGGTCGGTTCGACGGAGTGGAGGACTTCGACCTCGGCGGGCATCCCGATGCGGCGGATCTGGCGCAGTATCTCCTCGGGCTTCTGCCCCGGCAAGTAGCGAATATCGAGGTCGTAGGTGGCCCGGTCCGGGACACGATTTATCACGTCGCCGCCGATGATCCTCGCGAGGTTTATGGACGGATACGGGAAGAGTTCGCTGCGCTCTTTGGCGAAGGCAAGTTCTTTGACCCGGGCGAAGTGTTCGTAGGCCATGAGGATAGCGTTCTGGCCGAGCCAGGGCTAAGAGCCGTGCGCGCTCTTCCCAGCGAGCGTAACCCGCACGTCGAGGACGCCCTTCGCCTGCGTCCCGATGTGGAAGTCCGTCGGCTCCCCGGTGATGAGCAAATCCCCGACGTGGCCCTTGTTCACCAGGATCTCAGACCCCTTGAGGCCGTCGTATTCGCGCTCCTCATCCGGCACGACGAGCAACTCGACCGTCGCGTCGCACCCGGATGTATGCAGGTCCAGCATGGCATACATCATCGCCGCGAGCGCGCCTTTCATATCGTAGACCCCGCGACCGAGCAGCTCTCCGTTCTCCTCGTAAGGCTCGAACTGGTAATCGTCCGCCGGGACGACATCGGCGTGTCCGTGAAACAAGATGCGCGGCTCCCCAGAGCCGATCTTCGCCACGAGCGAGACGAGTTCCCCGCCCGGCCCCGCCCCATCGTAGCGCAGCGTCTCCATTCCGCGAGCCTCCAGCCAGGCGTGAATGAACTCCATGGCAGAGAGGGCGGCGTGGGGCGTGTACGAACGGTAGCGGACCAGTCGCTTGGTCAGGGCCAGGACTTCCTCGTTCGTCTCCGCTCTCATCACCAAGATGTCGTCCTCGCTTCGGAAATTCGATGGTACGGGCCGCCGACAGACGCGATCTTCAAGACCGAGATCTTCGGTTTCCCGGTAGGTTTAGTACATGATTCTACGCAAGCCGCGCCCCGACGGATGCTAGATGGATGCTTCGGCGAGGCCGAATGATGCCCGTTGCGCCGGAGCCACGAGGTATTACGTCCGAGGCTAGTGTCCACACTATAGTGCGATCGCCGCGTCCGCCTCGAAGGCAACCGTCGCCCCGAGGCCGGAGAGCTTCTCCTCGAAGCCTTCGTAGCCGCGCAGGATGTGACCGGAGTTCTCGACGATCGTGCGTCCTTCGGCCACTAGCCCTGCCACCACCAGGGCCGCCCCACCGCGAAGATCCGGGGCCTGGACCGTCGTGCCGGAGAGCTGCTTCGGACCACGAATGAGGGCCCGGTGTCCGCCGAAGAGGTCTATCCCGCCCCCCATCCGGTTCAGCTCCTCACCGACCTGAAGGCGATTTTCGAAGATGTTCTCGGTGATTATCCCGGTCCCGGAAGCCTGCGTCAGCAGGACCATCATCGGCTGCTGAAGGTCGGTAGCATAGCCGGGAAACGGCAGCGTGGAGATATCCACCGAGGTCAGCTCCCTCGGATCGTCCACCCGGACGCGGATGCCACCTGTAACTGTCTGAACGTTCACGCCCATCTCGTGGAGCTTCTCAAGCTCCATCTTGAGGTAATCCTCACGGGCGCCACGAACGAGAACCTCGCCCCCGGCGGCGGCGGTCGCCATGACGAACGTACCGGACTCGATGCGATCCGGGACTACCTCGAACTCCGCCGGGTGCATCTCGTCTACGCCCTCGATAACGATGCGACCGGACCCGGCACCCATCACGCTCGCCCCCATCGCGTTCAGGAAGTCCGCGAGGGCGACTATCTCCGGCTCACGCGCGGCGTTTTCGATTATGGTGATCCCGGACGCCAGAACGGCGGCCATCATCACGTTCTCGGTCGCCCCGACGCTCGGAAACTCGAAGTTCACCTCGGCGCCGCGAAGCCCGTTCGGCGCGCTCGCCTTGATGAAGCCGTGGTCGAGGTCGATCTCAGCGCCCAGTTTCCGCAGACCGTTGAGGTGGAAATCGAATTTCCTGAAGCCGAGCTGACACCCCCCCGGCGCGCTCACCTCCGCCTTCCCGAACCGCGCCAGGAGCGGTCCGAGAACCACTATCGAGGCCCGCATCTGACGCACGAGATCGTAGGGCGCGGTGTAGGAGTCTATCCCCGCCGCGTCTATCGTCGCCGTGTGTCCCTCGAAGGTCGTCTCCGCCCCGAGTGCTTCGAGCAAGGCGCACATCGTGTGCATGTCCTTGATGCGCGGAACGTTCGTAAGCGTCGTGCGACCCGGCGCAAGCAACGCCCCCGCCATGAACTTCAGCGCGGCGTTCTTAGCCCCGGAAACGGTGACTTCACCCGAAAGCCGCGCGCCACCCTCTATAAAAAATCTTTCGTTCGATATCACAGGCTCCCCCTCCAGAAGAGTCATCGCCAGAATCGGATTTCATATCTGACCATACTGACCATATCTGACGTACAAATGTTCAGGAACCCCGGCATTTTCTACCGGAGTCCCTCGATAGGTTACCCAAATATAGCCCGGTTGTTGTCCTGCGGACTCGATTCTCGAAAAACTCTAGCCGTTTCCGTGATCGGTGCCGATGCGGGCGAAGGTCTCACCGATGGCTCGCTCGCGCTCCAGAGCCTCCCTCCGGCGGCGCGTCTCTTCCTCGTCGTCGGACGAGGAAGAGATCTCCGAGAGGTCGTTCTCGGCCTGTTCCACGCGGTTCTCAGCAGCGTCAACGTCTATCTCGGAGGCTTCCTCGGCCTCTTCGACAAGGATCTGAACCAGGTTCTCGGAGACCTTGAAGAACCCGTCGGAGGTCGCAAAGACGCGCCGCTCGTCGTTCTCCTCGACGACCTGCACGTCGCGCACCCCGACCGTCGAGACGATGGGCTGATGGTCAGACATTATGCCGATGTCACCATCCGCGATACGGAGCTTGACGAGTTTTACCTCGCCATCGTAAACCATCCGCTCGGGGGTGATGATCCTGCAATAAAGCTGCCTTCCGGCCACTAGCTACCGCTCTTCTCAGAGTCGGCCTGCTCGGAATCGGTCTCCGAGGCGGCTTCTCCGGCCTGATCCTCGTCGCCGCCCTTGGCCTCGGCCGTCTCCTCGCTCTCCGAATCGTCGCCCGAGAGCTTCTTCGCCTTCGCTACGGCTTCGTCTATTCCTCCGACGAGGTAGAAGGCCTGCTCCGGCAGGTCGTCGTGCTTGCCCTCCACGACTTCCTTGAACGACTGGATGGTGTCTTCGAGTTCGACCAGCTTGCCCGGAAGGCTCGTAAAGACCTCTGCCACGAAGAACGGCTGCGAGAGGAACCGCGACAGCCTGCGCGCCCGACCGACGACGACCTTGTCTTCCTCGGAGAGCTCGTCGAGGCCGAGGATGGCGATGATGTCCTGGAGTTCCTTGTACCGCTGAAGGACGTTCTTGACCTCCTGCGCCACCTCGTAGTGTTCCTGTCCGACGATGGCCGGGTCGAGAAGCGTCGAGGACGAAGTAAGCGGGTCGACCGCCGGGAAAATAGCCTGCTCGAAAATAGCCCGTGAAAGCTCCACCGTCGAGTCGAGGTGGGCAAACACAGTGAAAGGCGCCGGGTCGGTGTAGTCGTCCGCCGGTACGTAGACCGCCTGGAACGAGGTGATCGAGCCGTTCTTAGTCGAGGTGATGCGCTCCTGGAGCGCACCCATCTCCGTACCGAGCGTCGGCTGATAACCAACCTCGGAGGGCATACGTCCCATCAGGGCCGAGACCTCGTTGCCCGACTGGGCGAAGCGGAAGATGTTGTCCACGAAGAACAGAACGTCCTGCCCAAGTTCGTCACGGAAATACTCGGCCATCGTAACGCCCGTGAGGCCGACGCGGAATCGCGCACCGGGCGGCTCGTTCATCTGACCGAAGACCATCGCCGTGTTCTTTAGAACCCCGGCCTCTTCCATCTCGCCGTAGAGGTCGTTCCCCTCGCGGGTTCGCTCCCCGACGCCCGTGAAGACCGAAGTACCGTCGTAGGCTTTGGCGATGTTGTTGATGAGCTCGGTGATGAGGACCGTCTTGCCGACGCCCGCGCCCCCGAACAGGCCGACCTTACCACCCCGGCGAACCGGGCAGAGGAGGTCTATCACCTTGATGCCGCTGACGAACTGCTCGGCCTGCGTCGAGAGGTCTTCGAAGCGCGGAGAGGGGCGGTGAATGGGCCAGCGTGTGTCGGCTTTGATCTCGCCCTGTTCGTCAACCGGGTTGCCGAGAACGTCCATGATGCGCCCGAGGACGCCCTCGCCGACGGGAACGAGGATCGGTGAGCCCGTATCCGTTGCGTCGAGGCCACGCCTCAGGCCGTCGGTGGAGGACATGGCAACCGTTCGGCACATATCGTCGCCGAGTAGCTGCTGCACTTCAAGGACGAGGTCCGTCTCGCCCTCGGCGCTCTCGAACGTTACTTCGAGGGCGCTGTAGATCTCCGGTATCTCCTCCGGCTTGAACCGGACGTCAACGACCGGCCCCTTGACCTCAACGACCGTTCCGACGTTCCCCTTGAGCTCGGTGGAGCCGTTTTGCTCCTGGGATCTCGCCTCGCTCGCCTGACCGTTGGACTGGCCGTTCTGGGTTGTCTGATCCTGCTGTCCGGTCTCCGTCATTCTGTCCTCCTCGTTCCTCCTACCGGTGGTCATGGCAATTTTCCTGATGAAGTCCCTAGCTCTACGCAAGAGCCTCCGCTCCGCCGACGATCTCCAGGAGTTCCTGCGTGATCTGAGCCTGACGCGCCTTGTTCATCTTCAAGGTCAGCGTGTCGGCAAGCTCGTTGGCGTTGTCCGACGCACTCTGCATGGCGGTCATCCTCGCGCCGTGCTCGCCCGTCGAGCCTTCGAGCAGGGCCTGCCAGACCATCGTCTCCACGTACTTCGGAACGAGCTTGCCGAGTATTTCCTCCGCGCTGTTTATGAACTCGAACGGTACGTTGGGGCCGTCGTCGTCTTTTCTCTCGTTTCTCTTGTCTTCGTCCGCGCGCTCGTTCTGGTCGTCACCTGCGGCTATCGGCAGCAGTTTCTTGACGATGGGCTTCTGGCTGAGCGCGCTCTCGAAGCGGTTGTAGACGAGGTAGACCTCGTCGGCCTCTTCATCCTCGAAAAGCGCGGTGAGCCTGCGCCCGATCTCACGCGCGTCCTCGTACTTCGGGGCGTCCGTATGCCCGGTGAAGTCCTCCACCACGTCCACGCCCCGGAACCGGAAGAACGAAACGCTCTTACGACCCGATGCGACCTGCAGAGCGTCGCGGCCCTTCTCCTCGCGCAGCAGCATCGTCCGGCGAAGAACCTGTGAGTTGAACGAGCCTGCGAGCCCCCGGTCGGAGGTCAGGGTGGCGATGGCCACACGCCGCACCTCGTCGCGTCCGGCCATCATCGCGCTCTTGCTGGAGGAGTCCGAGGCGACATCGCGCATCATCTCTTCCATATTTTCGGCGTAGGGCCGGGCCTTCTTGACACGGCTCTCGGCCTTGCGGAACTTCACCGCCGAGACAGTCCGGAGGGCCGAGAAGACCCTCGACTGGTTGCGGACGGACGAAATCTGCCGCTTGAGGTCCCTGATCGAAGCCAAACCTAGCTCCCGCTGCTGGAGTTACCGTTGGAGTTCTCGGAGCTTCCGGATTCGCCATCTGAGCTTTCGCTCTCGCTCGTGTCGGCCCCGGCCCCGGCCCCGGCTTGAACGGTACTCTGCTCCGGCTCGAAGTTTTCGGCGAACTTCTTGATTACGTCCTTCAGGCTCTTTTCGTTCTCTTCAGAGAGCTTGCCTTCGTCCCGGATGCCGGTGAGGATCTCGGAATGGCTGTCGCGCAGATTGTCCCTGAGTTGCAACTCG
>JBPCNU010000141.1:0-13914 GCA_051000975.1 Rubrobacter sp. | reverse complement strand
TCCTTGGAGCGCAGCCCCTTTTCGAGGCTTCCGCGCTCGTCTTCCGACAACGAACGTACAAAGATTGGAGTTTTCATGGACGTTACTGTAGCCCGTCAACTGAAACCTATCCTGATCATGCACTAGGAGACTGTGACGTTGAAGGCGGCCCCCTCGGGCATCGCCGCCCGGTCCTGGTTGAAGATCGCCCACTGCTCAGCTCCCGCGTCGTACCAGACGCCGACCGGGTGGTCGTTGTAAGTGCCTCCCCCGCCCTCCGGATTCCAGCTCTGCGTTACCGAGAGAATGGCATCGAGGCGGCCGTTGGTCCGGGAATCATCTATGTAGGTGCTGTTCCGGGAGATGTTATCCGGGGTAGCGCGCTGGACGAACGCGGAGCCGGATGACTCCTGTGCACCGGAACCGGAGGAGGCTTCGTCCGGGTTCGCCACCCGTGCGGGGAGCGCCGCCTGTGCCGGATCGTTACTCCCGACTTCGGCGTTGTCCTTGCCGAGGATGCTGGAGAGTCCGGCCTGCGGACCATCCGCAGCGGAAAGGTTCCACGGGAGCCCCCCGGAGCCGGACCCAGAATAGCCGAGGGCGCTAGCGGCGCCGAGGAGTAGCGCGGCGGCCAGCCCGGCGCCGGTGAGATACCTCCACCTCCCCCGGCGGCTTCTCCTGCCCCGCGTCCTGCGCGCCGCAGGACCCACCACGGTGTCTTTGGTCGGGTCCACGGCATCATCAGCGATACCGTTCGGGGCACCGACCCGCACTTTCGCCGGCCCGGTGAGGGAGAGCCCGTTCATTACGCGCTCCAGGTCCACCATAAGCGACGAGGCCTTCCCGTAACGGTTCGTCCGGTTCTTTACCAGGAGCTTGTCCACCACGACTTCCAGACCTTGCGGGAAGGCGGAATCTCCGACCTCGGGGCGTCGAAGCTTCGGGGGTGGCTCGTTGGCGTGCTTCACAGCCGTAGCGAGGGGGCTGTCGGCCTTGAAGGGTAGCTCCCCGGTGAGCATCTGGTAGAGGACCACGCCCAGGGAGTACAGGTCGCTCTCGGGACCCACCGGTTCGCCCATCGCCTGTTCGGGGGACATGTAATCAGCCGTGCCTACGGAGAAGCCCGTCTGGGTCAGGCGGTACGAGGAGGCGGCCCAGGCGATCCCGAAGTCCGCTACCTTTACCTCGCCCGAGGCGGCGAAGAGGATATTCTGAGGCTTCACGTCCCGGTGGATGACCCCCCCGTCGTGGGCGGTTCCCAGAGCCTCGGCGACCTGGTAGGAGATCCAGGCCGCCGTTCGGACGTCCAGAGGCCCTTCCCGCAGGATGCGCTCCGTCAGCGTGCCACCCGGGACGTACTCCATCACCAGGTAGTGGGCGCCCTCGGCGGTCTCGCCCAGATCGTAGACCGGGACGATATTGGGGTGTGAGAGGGCGGCGGAGTTTTGTGCCTCACGCCGGAAACGCTCCACGGATTCCTCGTCATCCGAGTAGCGTTCGGCCAGTATCTTCAGCGCCACGTCTCGGCGCAGCACCTCGTCGCGAGCGAGGTAAACCTCGCTCATACCGCCTCGACCGAGGAGGCTCATGGGACGATAGCGGTTATCTATCAAGGGCCGCAGCACCTTGTCGAGCATCTCTTACCCCGCTGGTTTAGCCGTGAAGAGGCCCACAACGGGCCACTTCTTACTAATACGGGGTACCGGGTGAAGCCGGATCACTTGACAGATTCAGGTTCGCCGGGCGGCGATCAGAGAGTCCTGCCCGGGAACGGCTCGGTCGTGCAGCGTCTGGAGGGGTTAGCCGGAAGAAGCCAGATACGACACACATTCGTCGGTCGAGACCACGTCTGCGTATTTGGCATCGAGGTCGTAGAGGTTTGCTTTGTGGGCCTCCGGGTTGCGATCCCCGACGGCTTCCCGGGGGACGACCGGACGGAACCCGTACTGCAGGGCATCCACTGCGGTCGCTCGGACACACCCGCTGGTCGAGGCGCCGGTGATCACGAGAGTGTTCACGCCCGCCGCCGTGAGGGCGCTCGAGAGCCCGGTCCCGAAGAACCCGGAGGCGAAGAGCTTGTTCAGGACGGGTTCGTTCGGCTGGGGGGCCAGACGCGGGTCTATCTCGGCCCAGCGACCCCCGGCTTCGAGCGTCAGGAGCGCGGGGACCTTGTCTATGAACGCGGCGGCGGTCAGCCTGTCGCTCTCCCGGTAGGCTACGGTTGTGAAGAGGATCGGTATTCCGGCCTTTCGAGCCGCTTTCAGGAGCCGCCGGATGTTTGCTACGGGCTCTTCGAGGTCGCAGGCCAGGGGCGAATCCGGGTCGGTGAAGCCGAGGGTCATGTCTATGACGACGAGGGCGGGACGGTCTCCGAACCCGCCCCGCCCGCCGAAGCCCCGCAAGTGCTTATCGTTCATCCCGCCTCGCGAGCTATCCCTGGCCACCCGTGTCGCCCAGTTCCCCCGAGAGCCACTCGTTGAACTTGCGGCGGGTCTCCGAGATCACCCGTCGCTGCTCTTCGAGCGACGCGAGCGGTCCACGGTCGAACTGCGGAAGCTCGCCTTCTCTCCCCGTCTGCAGTTCTTCCCGCTTCGAGGCGGTGCGTGCTTCGTCCACCGTGGCGTCGGCGCCGATCACGACCCCGTACTCCTCCTCGGCAGCCCCCGGACTCACAAGCCCCCAGCGCACGTCCTTGAGAACCTTCTCCGGTTCGCGACCGAGCGGGTCGCTGACCCCTCCGGCCCCGGCGGTCTCGAAGACGAGCCGGTCGCCCTCGTAGACCGGCACATCGCGCACCTTCGACGGTAGTTCGATCTCCTCGCCGCCCTTGCGAATAAGGGTCTTTCTGGACGACGCGCCGTAGCTGCCGCCGTTCACGCCGTAGGGGAAGGTGTGATGCCGGTCATCCTGATAGGTGATACGACCGTCCGCGAGGAAGAGGTAGACCTTCCTTATACCGCAGCCGCCCCGAAACTCGCCCGCGCCGCAGGAGTCCATCCTCGCCGAGTACTCGTCGACGAGCACCGGGTAGTAAGTCTCCATGTACTCGGTCGGAACCGCAAGAAACTCGGGCCACCACGAATGGCCATCGAGGCCGTCCTTGCCCGGTATAGCCGGGATACCGCCGTAGAGGATCTCCATGGTCTGAAACGGCTCGCCCGTCTTCTTGATGCCCGAGTAGACGAAGTTCGGGCTGGTGCCGTAGGAGCCGGAGACGTGGAAGCCGATGGCCTTGGCGTAGACCGCGCCGAGGACGTCGAAGAGCCGGGCCATCACGACGAGGCGGTTCGAGAGCGGCGCGGGTTCCTTCGGGCGCAGGACCGAACCCTCGGGGATGTTCACCCTGATGACATCGGCGTAGCCATCGTTGAAGAGAATGGTCGGGTCCACGGCGGAGATCAGGAAAACCCCCGCGAACATCTGGAACATCTCCTTGTTCAGGAGGAAGTTGACCGGCCCCGGAACCTGCGGGCTGGTGCCGGCCCAGTCGAGGTTCAGGGTGTCGCCCTCCCGCCACATCGTGAGCTTCAGGTTTATAGGGCCGTTCCCGAGGCCATCGTCGTCCGTGTAGTCCTCGAACTCGAAGCGTTCGCCCTCGGGGATAAGCTGACGGATCAACCCGATTATGCTGGTCCTCGTTCGGTCGAGGAGGGCGTCGCAGGCCTCCAGATAGGTCTCCTTGCCGAAACGGTCGCAGATGTCTTTGACGCGCTGCGCTCCGGCTGAGGTCCCGGCGCTTATCGCCATGACGTCCGCCCGGGTCTCACGCGGGGTTCGGGAGTTGTGGCAGAAGAAGCGGAGGACTTCCTCGTTGAGCTTGCCCCCGTCGTAGAGCTTCACGGGTGGCATTCGGACCCCCTCCTCGTAGATGGAGCGGGCGTCTATGGGGATGGAGCCAGCGGTCGAGCCGCCCACGTCCATCAGGTTCCCCCACTGAAGGGCGTAGCCGATGTGATCCCCGGTGTGGAAGATCGGACGCACGAGCAGGATGTCCGGCAGGTGAGAGGTCGAACCCTCCATCATGTACGGGTCGTTCAGCGCGATCACGTCGCCTTCTTTGAGGTCCTCGACGGTGTACGGGGAGTGTTCCAGCACGGTGTCCACGGGGCTGCCGAACTGGCCGACGATCATGCGCCCCTTCTTGTCCGCTATGAGGGGGAACTCGTCGGCCTGCTCCCGGATAACCGGGCTGACGGCGGTCGTGACGAGCACCCGGTCCATCTCGTCGCGGATGTTCTTTAGCGCGTTCTCGATGATGTCCAGAGTAACGCGGTCCACGCTGTGTTCCCGGACGAAATCCGGGAGGGTCTGTTCGTTGATCACGGCCTCACACCTCCTCGATCAGGATGTTCCCGAACCGGTCTACCGTCCCACCGTAACCCGGCTCGATAACGCTCGTCGTGTCGTCCTGCGCCACGATCGCAGGCCCCTGCACGAGGTTCCCCGGTCGGAGCCGGTCGCGGTCGTAGACCGGGGTTTCGTGCCACTCGCCGTCGAAGTAGACTTTCTCCCGGCGATTGAGGGCGTCCGTCGCGTCCGGGTTCTCCTCGCCGCTCTCCTCATCCAGGCTCACGCCTTTTACGGTGCCGCGCCCGACGACGCGGATGGTTGCGATCTCCATCTGAGAATCCGGCAGCCTGAAGTTGTAGCGAAGCTCGTGAGCTTCCTCGAAACGCTCGCGCAGGAACGCGGCGTCGCCGTCTTTCGGCTCGTCCCGCTCGAAGCGGCACGGAATCTGGATGTTCTGCAGGTAGTAGCGACAGTCCGCGTACAGGTCGAACTGTCGTTTGTCTTCGGGAACCCCTTCCCCCACGAGCCACTCGGTCGCTTCTCCGATAAGAGCCTCCACGCGCCCCCCGAGCTCCGAAGCCGGGGTCTCCTCCGCAATCTTGAGGTACGTTTCCGGGAACTCGTTCTGGATATCCGAGGAGAGGAACCCGAACGCGCTCATCACACCGGGCTTCGGCGGGAGCACGACGAGCTTCGAGCGTATGAGCCTCCCCAGGGCGTTGGCGTGCATGGGACCGGCGCCGCCGAACGCGACCAGCCCGAACCTTCTCGGGTCGTGTCCGCGCTCGACGCTCACGACCCGGAGCGCGGCGTACATGTTCTCGTTGACGATGTCCAGGATCGCCTCGGCCGCAGCCTCCACGCCGAGCCCGAGCGGTTCGGCTACCTTCTCTACCGCCCGACGAGCGGCCTCCTTATCGAGCTTCAGAGTGCCGCCGAGTTCCAGGCCGGGTGGTATACGGTGCAGGACCACGTTCGCGTCCGTCACGGTCGACTCCTCCCCGCCGAGACCGTAAGCGGCGGGGCCGGGGGACGCCCCCGCGCTCGCCGGGCCGACCTGCAGGGCGCCGCTCGCCGAGAGAAAGGCGATGGAGCCACCCCCCGCCCCGACGCTGTGAACGTCGACCGCCGGGGACTTGAACTGGAAGTATCCGAGCCGGATGTCGCGTCGCACCGGAACCTCTCCCCCGATAACGAGCGAGACGTCCGTCGAGGTTCCGCCCATATCGAAGGTGAGTACGTCCGGGACGCCGATCGCCCGGGCCAGGTAGGCCGCCCCCGTAACGCCCCCGGACGGCCCGGAGAGGGCGATCTGGATCGGACGCTCCGCCACCGACTCCGTGCTCATCGCCCCGCCGTCCGAGCGGACTATAGACAGCGCCCCGTCGAATTTCCTCTCCCGGATCGAGGACTCGAAGTTCCTCATGTAGAGGGTGGTTCTGGGTCTCGCGGCGGTGTTCACGACGGTGGTCAGCGTCCTCTCGTACTCCCCGTATTCCTGCCCGATATCCGCAGAGATGGAGACGGGGAGATCCGGATACATCTCCCGCACGATCTCCCGCGCCCGCCGCTCGTGCCGGGGATCTACGTAGGAGTTGAGGAAGCCTATGGCGAGGGATTCGACCCCGTCCTCGACGAGCTTCTTCGCCGCCGCTCGAACCTCCTCCTCATCGAGCCCCCGAACCACCCCGCCTTTTGCATCGAGTCGTTCCGGGATGCCGATCGTATCCGTCAGGTCTGCCGGCGGGTCGGGTTTCTGAAGGGCCATCCAGCCGTAGAGCGGCCCCGGAGTCCAGGCTCGGGCGAGGTGGAGCATCTGCTCGTGGCCCCGCGTGGTCAGGAGTCCGACCCGAGCGCCGGTGTTCGTCAGGATCATGTTCGTAACGACCGTCGTTCCGTGAAAGAACAGGTTCAGATCGGTGAACGAGATCCCCATCTTCTCGCAGACGCTCTCGACGCCCGTGACGACCCCGCGCGACGGGTCCTCCGGCGTCGTGAGAACCTTTCCTTCGGTAAGCTCACCGGCCCGCTCGTCGAAGACGATCACATCGGTGAAGGTTCCGCCTACGTCTACCGCTACGTTGTACGCCATGGTGCCTCCTCTCGCTCGGGGCAACTCCTCGACCCGCTACGCCAACTCATCCCGGAAGATCGCCCCCCCGTCGATCTCCCCCTCGCAGCGTCTGGTCTCGCGGCGAACACTAGATCGTCCCCCTCTCCCGAAGCGCGGTTCGCTCCTCGTCGGGGATGCCCAGCAGACCGCCAAAGACCTCTTCGTTGTGTTCGCCGAGGGCCGGACCGGTCCACTCCACCTTCCCCGGAGTCTCCGAGAGCTTCGGGACTACGTTCTGCATCGGGACCGCCCCGATCTCCGGGTCTTCCACCTCGACTATGTTCTCTCTCGCTCTGTAGTGCGGGTCTTCCACCATGTCCTTCGCCGTGAAGATCTTCCCCGAAGGAACCCCGGCCTCCGCCATCGCTCTGAGGACTTCCTCGCTCGTCCGTTCCCTGGTCCAGTCGGAGATCATCCCGTCGAGTTCCTCCATGTTCTCTCCCCGGGCGTGATGGGTCGCGTATTTCTCGTCCTCGGCCCACTCCGAGCGCCCGACGGCCTCCGAGAGCCGCCCGAACACGGTGTCCGCGTTTCCGGCTATGAGCACGTAGTCCTCATCCTTCGTCGGGTAGATGTTGGACGGCGCGACGAACGGCAGGACGGTCCCCGTTCTGCCCCGCGTGTGTCCCGTCAGGACGTGCTCGGGGATGGTTGACTCCATAAGCGCGAGCACCGCCTCGTAGATGCCGATGTCCACGACCTGCCCGCGCCCGCCATTCTTCTCGCGGTTGTAGAGCGCGGTCAAAGCCCCCAGTGCGCCAAACGTCGCCGCAAGAGAATCCCCGAGGCTTATACCGGTCCTCGGTGGGGGCTGATCCGGGAACCCCGAGACGTGCCTTATCCCCCCCATCGCCTCGCCTATGGCCCCGAAACCGGCCTGATCACGGTACGGACCACTCTGCCCGTAGCCCGAGACTCGCACCATCACGAGGCCGGGGTTCGTCCCGGAAAGCTCCTCGTAGCCAAGCCCCCACCGCTCCATCGTGCCGGGCCGGAAGTTCTCCACCACCACGTCGGCCTGCTCGATGAGCCGCCGGGCAAGACCCTGTCCTTCTTCCTCGCGCAGGTTCAGCGTGACGGACTTCTTGTTGCGGGCGATGACTGGCCACCAGAGCGTGCGGCCCTCCTTCCGGTGGCGACCCCAGAGTCGCATCGGGTCGCCCTTGTCGGGCGTCTCGACCTTTATGACCTCCGCCCCGAAGTCCCCCAGCAGCTGACCGCAGAACGGCCCCGCAAGCAGGCTCCCGAGCTCCACGACCCGCAAGCCTTCGAGCGGCTTCCTGCGTTCGCCTGGTTCACTCATCCCGCTCACCGCGGTCTCCCCGGTCCCTCTTCAAAGCTTCTATGACGAAGTCCCTCCCCTCGTAGACGTGTTTCCTCATGACTATTTCGGCTCGCAGCCCATCCCGCTGCTCCAGGGCGGTGAGTATCTGCCGGTGGTAGTGATTCGATATGACTCGCTCCCGCTCCGTATACCAGTAGAAAGCCTTGAACATCAGCGGTACCTGAACCGTCCGACGGATCAGCCGCTCCAGCCTCCGGTTCCCGCTTACAGCTACGATCTCACCGTGGAACCGCTGGTTCACCGAAACGAGCCGCCGAACTTCGTCTCCCTGGTCCAGCCCGGCCTCGATGCCTTCCTGCTCCTCCACGAAACCCCGCAAAACCACGAGACCTTCCTCCGTGACCCGGCTCGCCGCCCGCCGCGCCCCGTACCCCTCGAGCTCCGCCCGGAGATCGTAGATGTCCCACACATCGTCCACCCCGAAGGAACAGACCATCGCACCCCGGTTGGGCACTATCTCTATCAGCCCCTCCGCTTCGAGCATCGTCAGAGCCTGACGAACCGGGGTGCGACTTACGCCGAGAAGCTCGGCTAGCTGCTCCTCGATCAGCCGCTCCTCCGGACCGTACTCACCCTCCAGAATCATCTCCCGCAACCGCCTCAGAACGGCCGGCGCACCTCTCCTCTCCGCCTCACTCCCGGTAACGGGACTCAAGGCTGCTCGCTCATCGCAGAACGCACGACCGCGTTGCCCGGCCGGGAGCGCCCGATCAGACCTAAAACATCCTTCGTCCCGGAGACCTCAATCCCTGTCATGGATAGATTGTGTACAAATCCGTCTCTTGTGTCAATAGAGTCAATCGCTGCCCCGACCATAAAATGCCAGAGCCGCAGCAATTTTCATGGGCTGACGACGCCTGAAGGACCGGAGAACCGGAAGTGAATCGCATACAATACAGCCGCAGAGCGCGCTAACCTCGTGGTTGCTACTCTTCGCCAACGCTGTGACGGTAGCTTCGGAGTAGCGCATCCGAAAAAGCGTCCGCTTCTATCTCGTTGTTCGTGCCTTCTACCTGTCTCGTACTTCTGAGGTAGTGGTACATCTCGTGGGAGACGATCCACACCACGGCCTCGCCCGCGTCTTTGAGGCTCGTAGCGGCGTAGAGCCTGTACCACGCTCTCTCGGAAGCCCCGCGCCCGCTGACGAACAACTGACCCCGCCGCATACCACGGGGGGTGGACGGAAAAGTGCCGTCTTCGTTTCTGTACAGAGGACGCTGTCGGGTAAAGATCCTGGCCGGTAACGGCTGCTTGACGCTGCACGTGATCTTGTACCGTCTCTCACCCCGCCGGGGATAAGAACACGCGCCCCACACGCCGGGCGGCTTCTTCTTCGAGGTCGAACCATCGCGCAGAGCGAACCGCTCGACCCGGGAGAAATCGTAGCCACCGAACTCGCGCTCCAGCCAGCGCAGCCCGTCGCCTCTGAGGCCGGGGTCGATGATGCTGTTCGAGATACCGAACGCCTTGAGCTTGCTGGTAGCGGTCATGCCGCAAGCATAAGGGAGCGGGCAGGCGGCAACACCTCCGGTAGCTCGACGAGCCGGACGGCGGACCTCTTGCCGATGGTGAGCTTCATGAACCCGAGCCTGGCCCGGCGGATCCGGGATGGCGTCACGACGGGCTTACAGGGATTCTCACCCCGAACCTCGATTGAGTCTAAGCTACATAATACAAGAGGGTAGAGGTGGCAGGTGTATAGAACTACAAAGGTGAGAAAGAGGAAGATACAAGAAACCAAGCAAAGAGGATAGGAGCTGTGAAGGTATTATGTATTTGCGATAAGTGGCTGGAGGATCAGTTCCAGTTCGCGGTCGAGTTTGAGGCGAGCGGTCTGGTGGAGATGATCCAGGAAGCGGTCTGCGATGTAATCGCAAGCGAAGTCGTTCGGAGCTACGAGGGTGAGGACGTCGGATTCAAGGGAAGTGGGAACAACGGACGAGAACCAGATGCTGGCGTTGTCGGATCCGGACTCTTCGGAGAACTCGTAGAGGAGGTCTTCCCACAGGGCGAGGGCGGCGGGATCTGGTTCCGGGGGCAGGGCCGGAGGGGTATCTTCGGCACCATTCCCCTCTCCCCCGCTCTCCTCACCGGTGAGTTGCGGGGCTTCCGGGGTTGGCTCGGGTAACGCTTTCGTGACTTTCAGCGGGAGGTCCATCTCCGGGCCTTCGGTGATAGCCCAGTAGAGCCAGCCGGCAGGTTTTCGGACGTTCTTCTGATGAGGCAATGCTTCAGAATAGTAGATGCAATGCTCGTGGCCATATAGGGAGACGAGCTCTTCGGCCGTATCGGAGCGCATTCCTTCCGCCTTGAGGCGTTCGACGGCTATAAGATTAGAGGGGGTGCGATCGAAGTAGATGGCGGGTCGGCGGCTGGAGAAGCTTTCCTGGATCTTGTAGCAGACGAGGGGTATTCGCTCGGGGCTTACGTTGTGACTGACATCTTCGAGGAAGCCTTTCTCGGTCAACTCCTCGTGAGCCGGCGCGAGCTTCTCCCGGATCTTCGAGGGGTACTTGTAGTTGCTCAAGGGTATCCGGTCCCGCAGGGAGAACAGGTCCACCTGCCAGGTCCGCTGGCGATTGCGCTTCTTGTCTATGAAGCGGTAGAGGCGCTTGGCAACGGCTGAGTTGAGCGAATAGTAGAAATCCACGTCGAGGCCCTTGAGGTAGTCCGAGCGGTAGGAGGAGACGAAATATTCCGAGAGCTGGACGCGAGTTTTCTCGGTGCTGCGACCGGCGTTGTCGAGGGTCTCGCTGTGCTGGACCTGATCGAGCAGGCCGAAAGTGCCGTCCATAAAGGTCTTCGAGTTCTTGTGGTAGAAGGCGTTTTTACTCTGGATCCTCGTCCCGGCCATCCGATCTAGCGACCGCTTCAACTGCTGATAATCCCGACCGCCGTGGGTCCGGTTCAGGAGCTGGACCATCTCGTAGAGCGAGAAGGAGATCCAGCGATCCTCTGGTATCACCCCCTGACGGTCTATGAGTCTCAAGAGCGCCACGTACACGTCCTGATCCAACGTACCCGGCAACCCCAGCCCACTCGACGCCCGGACAGTCCAGGTCTGCTTCAAAACCTGTCCGTCCCCGGAGCGGATCTCGTTCCGGAACTCGATCACCCCGTCGCCCCGCCTCGTGTTCCCGACCGTGAAGTACGGCAGGTCTTCGAAGTTCCCTTCAGCCTTGACGATGTGCCGGCTCTCACCCGGACTTTTGGTTGTCCTCGATTCCATCTCCGCTTCACCCTCCTGTTGTTGAACTAACAAAAACATAACAAGACAAAACATACAAACAGAGGGCGAGGCGCCTACAAAAAAATTCTTCGATTTCCAGGTAAAAAATCAAAAAAATTTCCCCCGAAGCCCGGTATTACTACCCCCGAAGCCCGGTATTACTACCCCCCGAAGCCCGGTATTACTATCCCCCGAAGCCCGGTAACTTCCCCCAGAGCCCGGTATTCTCCGCCGGCTTTTACCGGGCTTCGGGGGAAATGACGCTCGTGGACGCTTGTAAGCATTCAACGCTTCCCCCAGAGCCCGGTAACGGATGGCTTTTACGCTGCTCGCATTCGGCGGTGGAGATAATGTATTTTGGATTGAAGGTTAGGTAGAAAAGTTCCGTGTGAGCGGAGCCGAAAGCCGTGGAAAGATCAGCGCACCGAACACAAACTCTCCAGTAAGACGGGCCGCAGGATCGTCAAAGTGCCTTTGAACAGCGAACAATCACGGGCTGAACGGGGAGAGGAAAGCTCAGGTAGAGGTTGAACGCTGCTCCGGGTAGACCATGCAACCTCGCCTGTGCGGCGTGGAGTAGTGAGTCGTCAGGCTCCTCTCAAAAGGCTGGGAACCGGAACGAAGCTATCTACCTCGAGGCCCGGCATCTCTTCCCCCGAAGCCCGGTATCGGTGTCTGGAGAGCAGGTGTGAGCGAGGGGCGTCCACTAAGAATATGCGACGCAGCTTCCCTGGAAGCCCGGTAAGTGGTGGCGACGGTTTCGTCCGCCGGGAGGCAACTCGGAACGCCTCCTCTCCCCCCACACAGTGCGTCGCGCCGGCCGTCGGCGAGTGGTAGTCACTGGTGGACTCTGACGTCTAAACTCATCAAGAGGTTCGTCGCCGGTCACGGCCCGGCGCGTGTCACCCAGGAAATTACCCAGGAAACAACGAGGGGCCCGGCCCCGCGAAGTGGTTCGTCTCTTTCGGAACCACTTCTCCTCGACGGCTGTGGCAGCGGCTTCTCTTCCTGTGCGTTCCTGCCCGGGCTTACGGTCGGCTGTTCAAGTTGCTCTGGTGCGCCGTCCTACTCTGCTCCGTCTTCCAGCTCCTGCAACCACCGGATCAGGAGTGACTGTACGAGGTCACTGTACTCCGGCTTCTTCTCCCCGGGTTGCCTCAGGTTGGCGAGGGCGTTGTCTACCCTCTCCCGGACGCCGCGCTCGATGTACGCCCCCGCCATGACGTAGTTCGGGTCGCTCCGCTTGCCGGTCTTGGCCCGGTTGCGCCTTCGTACCGGCCTCTGACCAACCCCCGGTATCGGAGCCGAGGTTCCGGGGCTACTTCCCGGCTCGTACGCTTCTTCGCTCACCCCCGGCTCTCTGAGCGGCTGACCCGACATCGGGGTGTCGAGCCAAGAGAAGGCCTCGCTACTTTTCTTCGCCACCGTTCCTCCCCTATTCGTTCCCGGCTCTGAGGTCGCGGGTCCTCAATTTCGACACCCAGGATACGAGTTCCTCACCGGCCTCGGTGTAGTACCGTCGGCCGCGATCGGCCCTCCGGTCGTTGACGTCACCTACGAGAGTCCCCTCCTCCGTTGCGGTCTCGAATGCCTCCAGCCTCCCTATCTCCGCCTCGAACATCGAGACTCCGACCCTCAGGAGCGCCTCCCGGGCCTTCTTGCCCCGCCGGTAAGGCCAGGGCGGTACGGCGGTGAGCAGCACCCGGTAAAAGTCCTCTCTCCCAACCGCCGAGATGTCCCCGACGGTCTGCATGAGCGTGTCGAGCGAGAGAGCGTTTGGCATAGCGGGTATGACGAGCACGTCACTGCGCGCCGCCGCGCCCTCTATCTGATCCGCGTCGGGACTCCCCTTTACATCCACCACGACGTGCTCAGCCGTCCGCATCTCTTCGGCCGCTCGCTCCTCCCCCACGACCCGGAACGGGAAGTTGCCCCTCGATGACCACCGGAGCGCGTTCCTGCTCGGGTCGGTGTCTACGAGCAGCGTCTTCTCCCCCCCGCTGAGCTCCGAGAGGAACGCCGCCAGGTGCACCGCCGTCACCGTCTTACCGACCCCACCCTTCCTGCTGATAACCGTAACCCTCAAGACCCCAAGACCTTCCCGCATCCACACTTCCTCAACCTACCTGCCCCCCACCTCACCGAAATTCCCTCTGTCCCGAGCTGTGTCCGGGCCAGTCTACCGGAACGAAAGCGGTAAAGCAATTTATCGGTAAAGCGGTAAAGCGCATGAGAGTTGCTGTATCCGTCCGTGATAGGTCGCTTGCGGTGTTGGCTCCGAGCAGCGAGCGGCGAAACTTCGTGCCCGGGGAGCCGCCAAGGAGGCGCGTGCGCCGTACAGTCCTTCAGGTTTCTCAAAAAGGCGCTGTCCAGGGTAGGGAGGGTAGGGGGGTGAAAACACCTTCGAGCCCGTTTTGGGGCTTCCTGACACTATTTGAGGCCTTTCAGGACTCGAGAGAGGCGCCCGCAACGACTCTCAACTCGCCCCGGACGATTCCCGAGAGGAAATCCGCTCTCTTCGACCTGCAGGGAGACTCCGTCGAAGATAACGATCAGGCTCCACAATCTTCTCGAAGAGATAGTGCGTCACACTTGTGCGGTAAACCGGTAAACCGATAAAGCGGTAGATCAGTAAGTCATCTAAAAAGTAGAGGAGAGGCTGCGGTAGTCGCCTCGGAGTTGCTACCGGAGCCGAGGTCTGGGAGCTGGTTCGAGATGGTGGGGCAGCCCGCCGGGCTGGTTCTCATCCGGCTGCCAGGGATGCTCCACTTCACCAGGTTTTTCAGCTCAGATGTTCGTGCGGAGGTGAAGAGCGGCGATCTCTCCTGGGTTCTAGAGCGCTTCTCGAAACAACTGATCTACCGCTTCGCGGAGCCTCGAACATCTGATGTTGGGCCGCTGAAGGATACAGAGACAGCGTGAATTTTCGAGGGATCAGTTCTTCTGCAAATTGCTGTA
>JBPCNU010000140.1:0-9800 GCA_051000975.1 Rubrobacter sp. | reverse complement strand
CTTTCATCTCCCTCTCCGTCGCGCTCGGCGGGCTGCTCGGTTCTACACCGTCCATCAAGGAAGCCGTGCTGCTCGTGAAGCCGCAGTTCGAGGCCGGGCCGGCGAAGGTCGGTCGGGGCGGGCTCGTGAGGGACGAAGAGGTCCACGCGGAGGTGATCCTGACCGTCGCGAAAGAGTTGTATGCTTTCGATTTCGGAGCCACGGGTGTCGTGAGGGCGGCGGTTACGGGGCGGAAGTCCGGCAATCAGGAGTACGTGATGCGGCTCCTCAGGGGCTCGGATAATGCGCTCGACGAGGGGTATGTTCGGGGGGTAATCGGTGCCGGATAGGCGGAGGATCTTCGTCAAGCGGGCCTGCGTGTACGTCAGCCCGAAGGTCGGGGACGAGCACGTCGGGCGGCTGGTCGGGGCATTGCAGTCGGGTGGTATCGAGATCTCGGAGGTGAGGGTAGACGGCGAGCCGGACGGGGACTCCAGCCCCGATGTGGTCTTTGTCCTCGGTGGCGACGGGACGATGCTCCGGGCTTCGAGGGAGTACCCGGACTCGGTGTTGCTCGGGGTTAACTTCGGGCGGGTCGGGTTCATGAGCGGGGTGCTGCCAGAGGAGATCGAAAGCGGCGTCGAGAAGGTTCTCGCGAACGGCCTCGATGTTCAGGAGTACCGCAAGCTCGACGTGCAGGTCGCAGACGGAGAGTGGAAGACGGCTGCGAACGAGGCCGCCCTCCTGAAACGTCAGACCCACCACATCATCTCCGTCTCGGTCGCCATAAGCGGCGAGGCTCTCTTCGACTTCCGGTGCGACGGTTTCATAGCCGCGACGCCTCTGGGTTCGACGGCCTACGCGCTCTCGGCGGGGGGACCGATACTGTCGGCGGATACGCTCTCCTACGTTCTCGTTCCGATCGCCCCGCACGCGCTCGTGAGCCGTCCGCTCGTGCTGGGAGAGGGGCAGATCACGGAACTCACCCTGAACGAGCGCGAGGCTGTGCTGTCTCTGGACGGCAACGAGCCGAGGGATCTCGTAGCCGGGGATGTGGTCCGGGTCAGGATCTCCGCCGAAAGCGTTAAAATAGGCCGGACCGACGAGTGGACGTGGTGGAGGGCGGTACGCAAGACCTTCCTCTAGAAGTTCGCCAGAAGTCCTACCCTTGCGGGTTCGACCGGAGGTGTAAGTCCCAAGTTGATAACCGAGATCTCCGTCAGAAACATCGCCCTCATAGAAGAGGCGACCCTGAAACTATCCCCCGGCCTGAACGCCATCACGGGCGAAACAGGCGCGGGCAAGACCCTGCTCGCGACTTCCCTGCAACTCCTGCTCGGCGGGCGGGCTCGCTCCGAGACCGTTCGTTCCGGCTCCGGTCGGGCGACGGTCGAGGGGTCTTTTATCCTTCCCGAGAACGGTCGGGGTGAGATCCTCGCAAGCACGCTGGGTGGGGTTGCAGAAGAGCTTGAGTCGGAGGAGGAGATAGTTCTCCGGCGCACCGTCTCCGAGGACGGGGGACGCTCCCGGTGCTTTGTCAACGGCATCACCGTACCGGTGAAGGCGCTCGCCGCCCTCGGTGAACGCCTCGTCTCCTATCACAGCCAGCGCGAGCAGGCCCGCCTCACCGACCCGAACGAGCAGCTCGCCATACTCGACGGCTTCCTGAACAAAAAGGAACTGACGAGCCGGGACGAACTCGCCGCGACCTGGCGCGAGGTCCGGCGACTGCGCGAGAGCCTCGACGGCATCCGATCGACAAGCGAGGCCCGGCTGCGCGAGGCGGACTTCCTGCGCTTTCAGGTGGATGAGATTGAGGCCGCGGAGTTCTCCCCCGGTGAACTCGACGAACTCACCCGCGAGCGCGACCGGCTTCGTAACGTAACCGGGCTGCGCGACGCCCTGGCCCTTGCCTCCGAAGCACTCTCCTCCGAGTCTGAAGCAGGCGGCGGGGCGATCGAAGCGGTCGGTCGGGCGGCCTCAGAGATATCGTCCGCCGCCGACCAGGACGCCGCGCTCACTCCGCTCTCAGAGAGGCTCTCGGGCGCTTCCACCGAGCTCGAAGATATCCTCTACGAGCTCCGGGCCTACGCCGACGAACTCGAAGCCGACCCGGCCCGCCTCGACACGGTGGAAGACCGCATCGCCGCTCTCCGGGCCCTCCAGCGCAAGTACGGCGACGACATCGGAGCCTACCTCGACGAGGCCCGGGCGAAGCTCTCTCGCCTCGACAACTCGGACGAAGAGACCGCCGACCTCGAACGTCGCCTCTCCGAGGGTGAGGGCTCCATCGGAGTCCTGCAGCAGAGGCTCACGGAGGCCCGTCAGCGAGCCGCGAAGGTGCTGTCGAAGAAGGTCCAAGAGAACCTCGCTGACCTGAACCTCGGCTCGACGGTCTTCAAGGCGAACCTCGTCGCGGTCGAGAAGCCGGGGCCGTCGGGAGCGGAGCGGGTCGAGTTCGTGATCCAGCCAAACCCCGGCGAACCGGAGCTCCCCGTTAGGAAGTACGCCTCGGGGGGCGAACTCTCGCGGGTGATGCTCGCCGTCCGGCTCGCTCAGGAGTCGCTCGATCCGGGCGCGACCTATATCTTCGACGAGGTCGACGCCGGGATAGGCGGCGCGACGGCGACGGCGGTCGGGGCGAAGTTAAGCGAACTCGGCAAGCGAAACCAGGTGTTGACGATCACACACCTCCCCCAGATCGCCTCGGAGGCCACCGCCCACATCGTCGTCTCCAAGGGCCAGGCTTCAGGCCGCACGACGACCGATATCCGAACCATCTCCGGCGAGACCCGCACCCGCGAACTCGCCCGGATGCTCTCCGGCCGCGTAGACGACGCCTCCCTCGCCCACGCCTCCGAGATGCTCGTCGGTGAAGGCCAGAAAGGGTGAAGCCCGCCAGCCAGAACGGAACCCCCGAAGGAGGAGGGCTCGTCCGACTCACCGGACGAGCCCTCCTCGGACGCAAGACCAAAGACCTCGTCTCTCGGCTCACCGAGGAACATATACCCATAATACACCACGAGAACCTTGACCGGGTAACGGCTGAGACGCTGGTGGAGTCGGGGGTACGGGCGGTGGTAAACGCGGCGGGGTCGGCGACCGGGGTCTACCCGAACCTCGGGCCGTTCATCCTGACTCGGGCCGGGATCTACATCCTCGATGGCGTTGGTGAGGCCGCGTTCGAGCAGATAGAGGACGGCGACGAGGTGGAGCTTCGGGGGGACGGGCTGTTCAAGGGTGGACGGCTCGTGGCGCGGGGGGAGCACCTCGACGAGGAGGTGGTGGAGAGGCGACTCAGAGAGAGTCGGGAGGCCGTCGGGGAGGCGTTAGAGAGCTTCGCTAAGAACACGGTGGAGTTCATGCACGTCGAGCGGGACTTGCTGTTCTCGACGTTCCAGGTTCCCGAGGAGATAGCGCGCGGGATACAGGGTCGACAGGTCTTGATCGTGGTGCGCGGCTACGATTACCGGCAGGATCTCATCGCCCTCCGACCGTACATCCGGGGTGAGAGGCCGTTCGTCATCGCGGTGGATGGCGGAGCCGACGCGCTTCTGGAGGTCGGGTGCAGACCGGACCTTCTCTTCGGGGATATGGACTCCGTGAGCGAAAAAGGCATGAAAGCTTCACGGCGCGTGCTGGTCCACGCCTACCCGGACGGCGGCGCGCCGGGGCTGGAGCCTCTCGGAAAGGCCGGGATAAAAGACGCCCCGACCATTCGGGCGCCGGGGCTCTCCGAAGACATCGCTATCTTGATCGCCGAGCAGTGCGGGGCGGAGCTCATCGTGGCCGTCGGGACGCACGTCGGTCTGGTCGAGTTTCTGGACAAGGGGCGGCGCGGAGCTTCCTCCACCTTCCTGACGCGCCTCAAGGTCGGGCCGAGGCTGGTGGATGCGAAGGGGGTGTCGAAGCTCTATCCGACGCGGATCTCACCGGTCCTGCTCGTCGCGCTCGTCGCGGCGGGGCTTACTGCGGTATCGGTTGTCGTGTATTCTTCCGAACAGATGGCCGATATCTTTAACCTGCTCGCGATCAAGCTCCGGCTTCTGCTGGGTATATAAGGCCGGAGCTTGCCGGACCTCAGGTATCATTTGATCTCGCTGATAAGCATCTTCCTCGCTCTTGCCATCGGCATCCTGCTCGGGGTAGCCGTCGCGGATCAGGGCGTCGTCACGGATAGCCTTGAGGGTCAGATCACCGATGTTCAGCAGCGTTTTACCGAGCAGCAGCAGGCTATTGCGGCTCGCGACCGCCAGATAGGCCGCCTTCAGGAGAGAACCGCCGAGAACGAGGAACTTATGGCCGGGATGTCCGAATCCTTGATCACGGGCAGCCTCACGGGCCTCGAAGTCGCCATCGTCTCCGGTCCCTACGCCGACGGAGCCGCCGTAGACGACGTGCTGGATGCCCTCGATCAGGCCGGGGCCGAGGTAACGACGGTCGAGGAACTCCCTGTGCCGTCTCAGAACGAAGTAACCTCCGCCGGTGAGACGACGACCGCGCTGCAGGGCGGCTACCTGGATCTCGCCAGCACCGTCGCCACCGACCCCGGCGACGCCGACGTGCCACCGCAGGTCGTCGTCTTCGTGGGGGGCGGGGAGATCCCACCCGAAGCCCCGTCCGGCACGCTCGACGCGTTGAACGAGGCCGAGGCCGAGATGTTCGACCTCTGGACGGCGTCCGCGCTCAAGGTCATCGGGGTCGAATCCCAGGATGCCGGACGCTCCGAGGTGGAGCTGTATCAGAGCGTAGGCCTCTCTTCGGTGGACAACATAGACACCGCCGCTGGTCGGGCCGCCCTAGTGCTCCTCGCCACCTCGGATCAGGACAGCTCCTACGGCACGAAGGACACCGCCTCGGACCCGTTCCCGGTCCCCGAATAACCCGATGAACTTAACCAGAACCGTCGCCGTCGTCCCGGCTCGAAACGAAGAGGCTCGACTCCCCGAAACCCTCTACGCCCTCGCGAAGATCCCCGGCACAGAGGCCGTGATCGTCGTAGACGACGCGAGCTCTGACGCCACCAGAGCCGTGGCGAGAGCGAGCGGCGCGGACGTGATCCGCACGAACGGCGTGAACGGCAAGGGCGGCGCGATGCTCTCCGGCTTCCTCCGCGCCCGCCGCAGCGACCCGGAAGCCATCCTCGTCTGCGACGCCGACCTTGGGGGCTCCGCAGCCGGACTGTCTGCGCTCCTCGACGCCCTGACCCTCGAATCCCCGGTCGCCGTCGCGGCCTTCCCATCGTCCGTCGCCGGTGGGGGCGGGTTCGGCATGGTCAAACGCTTCGCCCGCTCCCGCATCCTGTACCGCACCGGCTTCGAGCCCGTAGAACCACTCTCCGGCCAGCGCGCCCTCCTCCCGGACGCGCTCTTCAGGCTACCCGGCATCGCCCCCGGTTTCGGGGCCGAAGTCGGCATGACCCTCGACCTCCTAGCGGCCGGGATCACCACCGTCGAAACCCCGTTCCCCCTGACTCACCGCGCGACTGGGAAGAAGCTCGCCGGCTTCTCCCACCGCGCCAGACAGGGCTATGACGTACTCCGCGCCCTTCGGGGCGAACGTCTCCGGTGGCCGTCCTGAACCTCACCATGCTCTTCATCATCGGAACCGTACTCACCCACGCGACCCTGATCCCGGCCAGAAAGCTCCTCCCGAAACGGACCAACTACGCCGGAAAATCCGTCCTGAACGCCACCGGAATAGTATTTGTACCCATAATACTTCTGACAGTGTTGTTTACGGTTTCGGAGCGTAACGGCGACGCTTTCGTCTTCGCGGCGTATCTGCTGCTTGCGGTGGGTGTCGGTTATCTGGATGACGTGCGGGGGGATGGTGGGGCGAGGGGGTTCAGGGGGCATATCGGGGCTTTACTGAAAGGCCAACTGACAACCGGGATGGTAAAGGTGCTCGGGCTCGGTGGGGGTGCGCTGGTTCTCGGTTGGTGGGTGTTCGGGGTGAGTATTTCGGCTCTTTTCGGGGCTTTCCTGCTCGCGGGGTGGGCGAACCTCGGAAACCTCTTCGACCTGAGACCGGGGCGGGCGATCAAGTTCACGATGGTCCCCGCGCTGCCGCTGCTCCTGCTCGCGCCGGGGTGGACGACGCTGGCCGTGGCGGGGGTAATCGGGGGGATATTCTCCCTGTTTTATTTCGACGTCAGAGGGCGTATCATGCTCGGGGATGCCGGGGCGGCGGTCTGCGGCTCGGTGGTCGGGCTTCTGGTCGTGTCGTATGGTCCGGGCGTTACATGGATAATAGCGGGGCTTCTGGTAGTCTCGCTGACGTTGGTTGCGGAGTTTTCTTCGATATCCCGGTTTATAGAGGAGGTTGGAGCTTTAAGGTGGTTCGATTCATGGGGGCGGATGCGTGATAAGTAGTTCTGGCAGTTCCAGCAATTCGGTTGGTTCGGGTGGAGATCAGACCAAGTACATCTTCGTTACGGGCGGGGTCGTATCGTCCATCGGGAAGGGGACGAGCGCGGCGTCTCTGGCGATGCTCCTGAAGAGCCGGGGGTACCGGGTCGTCCTGCAGAAGTTCGACCCGTATATAAACGTCGACCCCGGCACGATGAACCCGTATCAGCACGGCGAGGTCTTCGTGACGGAGGACGGGGCGGAGACCGACCTCGACCTCGGGCACTACGAACGGTTCCTAGGTGAGAACCTCGGCAAGCTCTCGAACGTTACGAGCGGCAGCGTCTACTGGGAGGTCATCCAGCGCGAGCGTCGGGGGGATTACCTCGGGGCGACGGTTCAGGTCATCCCGCATATCACCAACGAGATCAAGAACAGAATCGGCAGGCTCGGCAAGGATAAAGACATCGTCATCACCGAGATCGGCGGGACCGTCGGTGACATCGAGAGCCTCCCGTTCCTCGAAGCCATAAGGCAGTTCAGGAACGACGTCGGCCGCAGGAACGTCCTTTACATGCACGTAAGCTACGTACCGTACATCGAGGCTGCCGGGGAGCTCAAGACCAAGCCGACGCAGCACTCGGCTCAGCGGCTCCGGGAGATAGGTATCTCCGCCGACGTTCTCGTGTGCCGGGTTGACAGGCCGATGGGGGAGGATATTCGGAAGAAAATCTCCCTCTTCGGCGACGTCGAACTCAACTCCGTGATCCCGGCCGAAGACGTCGAAACCCTCTACGACATCCCCCTCCACCTCCACGAAGCGGGCCTCGATTCGCTTGTTCTAGAGAAGTTCGGGTTGCCCGCGCCGGAGGCCGACCTGACGGAGTGGCGCGACCTCGTGAAGCGGCTGAAATCCGCCGAAGAGTCGGTGAAGGTCGCCGTGATCGGCAAGTACATCAAGCTCAAGGACGCCTACCTCTCCGTCGTCGAATCGCTCGAACACGCGGGCGGAGCGAATGGTGTGAACGTCGAGCTGGAATGGGTGGACGCCGAACTCCTCAAGAATCAGGCGGTCGCCCGTGAGCTTTTCTCGGACGCGGACGGCGTTCTGGTCCTGCACGGCTTCGGGGCGCGCGGCATCGAGGGTAAGCTCGAAGCGGCCCGGTATGCTCGCGAGACGAAGACGCCGTACCTAGGGCTTTGTCTCGGGATGCAGGTCGCGGTCATCGAGTACGCCAGGAACGTCGCGGGTCTGGAGCTTGCCAACTCCACCGAGTTCGACGAAGAGACCCCGCATCCGGTCGTCGGGATCATGCCGGACCAGGTCGGGGTGGATATGGGCGGGACGATGCGCCTCGGGGCGTACCCCTGCAAGCTCGAACCCGGAACGCTCGCCCGTGAGGTCTACGCCGAAGACGAGGTGCAGGAACGCCACCGTCACCGCTACGAGGTCAACAACGCCTACCGTGACGTCCTGACCGAGACCGGGATGGTCTTCAGCGGGACATCCCCGGACGGGCGGCTCGTCGAGATCGCCGAGATAAAAGACCACCCGTTCTTTATAGCGAGCCAGTTCCACCCGGAGTTCAAGAGCCGCCCGCTTGAGTCGCACCCGCTCTTCAAGGGGTTCGTCGAAGCCTGCATGAACGAGGCACAGTTGGAGCCGGAATCGACCGAAAACGCCGGGGAGGAAGTCCGCACCTGACCCTCGAAGATACGCAAAACCTTCGGCTCCGGGAGGACGAAGTGTTCCCCGTCCCGGATGCTTCGGCGGGAACCCTCTTCACCCGGACTGCGGGCCGCACCCGGCTCGAAATCACTTTCGAGCTCCGGAGAGAACCTGCCTGTGAGGGTGCCCCGGACGACCGTCTGGACGACCGGGTAGAAGGTTTGATCTCGGGAGCAGACGGGGGTTCCTCGGATTCCGCACGTCTGAAGCTCTCCCACGAAGCCTGTCGCACGCAGGGTGGCGTCGTCGTTTTCGTCGAGGTCGCGGCGGTGCGCAAAGAAGAACTGACGGTCGCGGTCGCCCGGATAATGAAGCGAGCATCCAGCCTCGGAGCGGAGCTGGACGCGGTCGTCCGGGCGGGCGTGAAGAGGCTGGAACCATGCGCGGAGGTTGACCGAGACCTTGTAGCGAGGGTTGAAGATCACCTCCGAAAAGCCGGTTACGAGACCCGCCAGGCCGCGTTGTTCGAGCCGGGCCGGGCCGGGAAGCTGGGCGTCGGCACGGGCGGCGGAGAGCTCTCACGACTGGTGCAACACCTTCAACCGGACAAACCGTGAACCAGACGGTGCTCCGCCGGGCTAAAGTATCTGGTGTAGTTGAAGGTGGACGTTTCTGCCGGGTGCGTCTGCTCGGCGGGCCGCGACGCGGTGAGGAGTTCGACGCCGTTCTCTACACCGCCTTCGGCCCCGATAAACCGGAAGTCGGGCAGGAGGTCGTCGTCAATACCCTCGGGGTCGAGATGGGCCTCGGAACGGGCGGGGTGGTATTCGTCGTGCCGGAGGCGGGCACGAACGTGGCCTCGGAGAACGAGAACCACTTCGTCAAGCTGCCCTACACACCCTTGCAGTTTCCGGCCCGGCTCCCGGACCCTGGAATCCCGGAACGTCCAGGCTCAGAGCGTGGATACCACGAAGACGATGAAACTGTTGAGACGCTCCTGCTCTCGGGTGTACCGGTGGTTGTCCTGCCGCTCCACTCGCACCTCGCGCCCGCCTGCTGCGCCGCTTCCCGGGCTGTGCCGGGGTGCAGGGTGGCGTTCGTGTGGCAGGAGGGTGGGGCGCTCGCGGTCGAGTTCTCCGATAGTGTTGGAGAGTTGAAGAGGCTCGGTCTGCTGGAGCGGGTCGTGTCATCCGGCGCCTGCTTCGGCGGCGACGAAGCCCCGAACCTCTATAGCGCGCTGGAACTCGCCGCCGGGTACGAGGTCGACCTCGTCCTTATCGGCATCGGGCCGGGCATCGTCGGGACGGCTACGAGATACGGGCACGGTGGGATGTCCGCCGCGCTGGCCCTGAACGCCGCCTCGGCCCTCGGAGCGAGGCCCGTTCTCGCGCCGAGGCTCTCCTCGGCAGACGGTCGCGTAAGGCACCGGGGGCTCTCGCATCACACGCGCACCGTGCTATCCGTTGCGCTCGCCGGATGCCGGGTTGCGTTGCCGGAGTCGGGGGGGGAGCTCGCCCTCACGGAGAAGAACCAGCTCGCCGGACGGCACGAGTACACCCTCGTCGAGGGCGTGGCAGGTGGATTAGAGGCGGAGTTCGGGTTAACCTTCCGAAGTATGGGACGCGACTATGAACAGGATCCGGTTTTCTTCGATGCGGCGGTCGCCGCCGTGCGACTCGCGCTCGAAGAACCTGGAGGTCCGGGGTGAGGATCGGGGTCTCCTGGGAGCGGCACGCCAACGAGAGCCGGGCTTCCCTCGGACCCTACGCTGTCTACGAGTTGAGAAAAGAGGGACACTGGGT
>JBPCNU010000139.1:0-11609 GCA_051000975.1 Rubrobacter sp. | reverse complement strand
GGCCTGAACTACCTCTGTCGCATTATCGGCGCATAAAAGCTACTATATCATCCGTCTCACCCTGCAAACGAAGCCAAGAAGGTCGTACGGATGGCACTAAACACCCTCTCAGAGAAGGACTCCGGTGCTGGAGGTAAGTGCTCGAACAAGAAAAGTCGCACGATCTCCGGCAAGAAGGTGAAATCAGCCGCGGACGGCAACCGGGATCTCGTTCTCGCGCTCGCAGTCTTCACCGCGCTAGTGGTGGTCGCCATCGTAGCCTTTGCCGTCGTTTCGACGCCAAGCGGCGGAGAGAGCCCGGAGAACTTTACCCCGAACGGCCAGGGACTCATCGGCGAGGGTAGGGTCGCGCCAGACTTCGGCGGTGAGAACCGCGTGGTCTGGGCGCACTCGGGCGAGACTCCGCGCGAAGTGTTCGAGGGTTGGATAGAAGAGGCTCTGGGGTAAGTGTCCCCGGAGAGCGCAGTAACACGACCAGTATTAAGGAGACCGTCATGCCCGTAGAGTTCGTGGGCGGCAACTCCGACTACACCCTCGGTGTAGAGGAAGAGCTTTGCATAGTAGACGCAGAAACCGGGGAACTCGTCCCGAAGATCGAAGAGGTGATGGCGCGGCTGCCGGAGGAGTTGTGCGACGCAGTCTCCTACGAGCTCTTTCAGTCGGTGCTGGAGATCAAGACCCCGCCCGCGGTCACGGTCGCGAACGCCGAGATAGTCCTCCGTGAACTCCGCAGTCGTGTCGGCTCGTGGACGGCGGCCTGCGGCGCGTCGCTGGCTTCCGCCGGGACGCATCCTTTCAGCCGCTACCGGGATCAGGTCATCACGGATCAGGACCGCTACCGGAAGGTCGTCGCAACGCTGCGCTGGGTCGCAGAGCGCGAGGTCATCTTCGGCCAGCACGTCCACGTCGCCGTCCCCGGCCCGGAGGCCGCGATTCAGGCCCACAACCGACTCGCGGAGCAGGCACCCTTGCTTCTCGCTCTCTCGGCGAACAGCCCGTTCTGGCAGGGGATGGATACGGGCTTCGAATCGAGCCGGGTGAAGATCTTCGAGACCTTCCCTCGTGCCGGGATGCCCCCGGCCTTCCCGGACTACGAGGCGTTCGAGAGCTACGTGGATATGATGGTCCACTCCGGGGCGATGGAGGATTACACCTACTGCTGGTGGGACGTGAGGCCACACTCGAAGTTCGGGACAATAGAACTGCGCGTCTTCGACTCTCAGACGACGCTCAAGGACACCGTCGCCCTGACCGCCCTGACGCAGTGCATCGTCCGGCGTTCGATAGAGGATCCGTCAGCCCCGAAAGGTCCGTACAACCGAGAACTCGGCCTAGAGAACAAGTGGCGGGCTTCGCGGCACGGCATGAACGCCGACTTCTACAGCGTCGTCGAGCAGACGAACCGCCCGGCGAAAGACCTTGCCCGTTCGCTCGTCGAGAACCTCCGTGAGCACGCTCAGGACCTCGACTGCGAAGCGGAGCTACTGGCTGTCCTCGACATAGTGGAGAGCGGGAGCGGTAGCCAACGCCAGCGTGAAGTCTACGAGAAGAGCGGTGACTTCCTCGACGTGGTGGCGTACCTGATAGAGAACACCCGCCCGGCGATGGCCGGGGAGCCAAGCTAGGCGAGCAGGTAGCTCAGGGCAAACCTCTTACCAGTCGTATCCCGGCGTGAAGTACATTGTCGTCGTGATCCAGGGCCGGGTCGTAGGAGGCGATGCCGACCGCAAGGATTTCGCAATGTTTCTTTACCAGATGGATGATCCGTTCGGCTTCTCTTTCCGTCAGGCCCGACGCTGGCGCAAATTCATTGGCGAGTCCGACGAGTTCGGGATCAAGGTCCAGGTGCAGATAAACACCTCGTGTGTGCTTTCCCAAGCCATTGAGAGCGCGCTCCAGCCTTGCTTCACCCTCCCTGTCTTTCAAGGAGCATGCTCTGAACAGAGCGATGTCGGAGTCGTCTAGCCGTATCTGCTCCGCCGCCTCTATTTCGCGGGGTCCGACCACTATTACGTTGCTCTCCTCGACTGGAGAGAAGTCCGGCACTTGCGCGGCCATGCCGCCCCAGCAATGGCCTACAGCGATGGAGAGCCCCATGTTATCGGAGAAGCCGGTGGTCGTAGTCTCCGGTAAGTTGAAGTCAACGTGTCCATCGAGCCAGACGACCCCGAGACCCCTGCAGCCCACACCAGCCATAGTTCCGATGGAGTTGTTGCAGTTACCGGACAACACCAGCGGAAAGTCGCCGCGCCTCCGACAATCACGAACCTCCCGGGCGATCAGGGAGTCAAGTTCGAAGGCCACCGACACCTCGGCCGGAAAGAGACTCCGGGATTCAAGAACACCAACCCCTACAACGTCAGCTGTTTTCATCAACGCATCACTCAGACCATTGTCGACGAAGTGTTCTGGGCCGCTTCCCATTCGGACCCCTCTGTGTCCCGAGTCATAGGGAACGACGACTACCCGCACGGCCAGAGCTCGAACCTGCCTACTCCTCGAAGCCCATGCTCCAGGCGCGATCGAGGTCGTAGTTGGAGTAGGCCCGGAAGGCGACCATAGTCTCGGTGCGAGCGATGCCGGGGACCTGAGCTATCTTTCCGGGGACGATCTCGGCCAGGCTCTCGAAGTCGGAGAGACGCACCAGCGCGACGAGATCGTGAGGGCCGGTCACCGAGTAGGCTTCGGTCACGCCTTCGATCTCGATGACCGCCTGGGCGACCTCCTGAACTCGCTCGTTCTCGGTGGTTATGAGGACTATAGCCGTTACCATGAGGTCTTAACTCCCTTCCCGTAACTCCCTTCCGGCTTTCTACACACCGAAGGTGATCAGCCCCGTCAGGGTGTTGTTGTCGGTGAGTTCCTCGTACTGGACCGGCCCGGTCTCTACGGTTATCTCGGCGGTCTCGTTGACCTCACCGGGCCGGAAGCCGGAGACCTCGACCGTTGCCGTGCCACCGTTTCCCTCTATTCTTTCGATGGTCGCGGTCTGGGCCTGACGCTCGGCGCTGGTATTTATGATGACCTCCACCGGGACGGCGGTCTCCGGGACTTCACCACCGTTGGTGATCGTTACGTTGAAGGAAGGCACGTCGTCCCCGGTCAGCACGATTTCCCCCCCGGAGTAGAGTTGCTGGTCGGCGGCGGTCACAGAGGTGATCTCGACCCCGTGCAGGGCGTTCGGGTCGTTCCGGGTGCCGACGGCGTTCTCGGAGCCGACATCGAAGCCGGTCTCCTCGTAGTCCATGAACGGCGGCGGCTCTTCGATGAAGCTTTGATCCTGAACCTGCCCCACGCTTTCGAGGGTTCCGCTCACCACCGGGAAGTAGTGGTTCCTGAGTATCCCGTCCGAGAGCCGGTAGCTTTCGGTGGCGTCGGCGAGAGTTTCCTGGAAGGTGTCCGGGCTCTGAAGAGAGTTCGCGACATCTCGCGTAGCGTCGGCCCGAACTCCGAGCGCGCTCACGAGGTAGCTGTTCGCCCCGCTGAACTCCGGCGGCACTTCTTCGTTGTCGAGGGCGCGGTTGTACAGGAGTTCGGACTGGTTGGCGACCTGATTGACCACCTCAGCGTCCACGTTCTGGACCTCACCCCCAGCGTCCGCGAGGGCAGGCTGTAGCTGTTCGTTGCCGGCGGCCGAAGAGTCGGAGATGATGCTGTCGGAGCTTGTTACGTATTTCCGAATTTGAGTGGATTCCTGCTTCGCGACGCAACCACGCACGACCACGAAGATGAAGATGAAAGCCATAAAGAGGAGTAAGAGCGAAACCAAGAGCGTCAGCCAGGGCGGCAGGATGCCCAGCCTGCGCTTCCCCTGCTGGCGTGGAGCCTGACGCCGCTGCTGTTCCTGGCGTTCCCTGGAGGCTCGTCTGGAAGACCGATCCGAAGAGCGACCATCGAGCCTTTCGGGCTTATCAGACCTGCCCCGTTCTCCGCGATCTGCTATCTCTGTCCCCCTGTTCCTCCGAAAGCCCCTGGAATCTCCGGTGGTCGTTGAAGGAATCTCTCCGCTCCGGCTGCAACGAAAAGTGGGCGAGGGGGGACTCGAACCCCCACGTCCTCTCGGACACTAGACCCTGAACCTAGCGCGTCTACCAATTCCGCCACTCGCCCGCTGTGCTTTTTCGCCCGTAAACAAGGTCTCCTTCGAGGCTCTGTTCCAGGCTAGCGGGATTCTATCAGCATGTAGAAGGGTACGCGAACGAGAAGAGCGAGTATGCCCGCAGGTGTGATGGCTTACAATAACTCCAAGCGAGTGACAGAGGCACGATACATAGAGGGACAGAACCGGTACGCGCTCTCCGAGGTCGTTGGGCGCGGCGGCTTCGCGACCGTCTGGCGCGCGAGGCCGCTCGAACGTTCCTTTTTTGGGTCCAGCGACGACGTGGCGGTAAAGGTCATCCCCGTCTACAACGACGGCGAACGCTCCCGAGCCCTCAGGGAAGGTCAGATAGCAGAGGGGCTGCGTCACAGGAACATCGTCGAGACGCTGGAGGTGATAGATGGGGATCGGGAGATCTACCTCGTAACCGAGTTCATCTCGGGCTTGCCTCTTGATGAGGCGGGCCGCTACTACGACTGCGCCGAGGTCGCAGACTCGCTCGCCCAGATCCTCGAAGCCCTCGTCTACGCTCACTCGCAAGGGATAATCCACCGCGACATCAAACCCCAGAACGCCCTCGTCGGGCGCGACGGAATCGTCAAGCTGACGGACTTCGGGGTCGCTTACCGGGCCGGGGACACGCGCCTGACGCGCATCGGCTTCGCGGTCGGCACACCGGGCTACATCGCGCCCGAGATCATGGATGGCTCCGATCCTTCCGCCCTCACGGATATCTACGCCGTCGGGGCCACGGCCCGGACCCTGCTCTCGCATCAGCCCGAAGAACCCTCCCCGCGCCTGAGGCAGTTCGTGGATCTCGCGACCTCTCCGAACCCGGCTCATCGCCCGCAGAGCGCGTGGGCCGCCCTGAAGGTACTGACCGGAAAGAATGCCTCCACCCGCGTGGCCCGCCACTCGACCCGGAACGTCGCGAAGACCGCACGCGCCCCACAGCGACGCCAGACCCCGCGCCCGGCAGACCAGTACGAGCAGGAGCTACCCCGCGAGAGAGACCGCACTTCCCGGAGCATCTTATCCTCCAGAACCGCGGGAGGGCTTTTGCGGGGCGCGAACGGCTTTGCAGCGGCGTACCTCGGGTACTTGCTCGCGAGTGGCGTGCTCACTCTGGACGGGGCGCAGTCGGTCGGTATAGCGGTCGGGTTCGGGGTTGCGGGGTATCTGATGCCGAGGCTTGCCGCCCTCGCCGTGATAATCGCCCTTGCGGTCGCACTCCTCCGGTCTGGTGGGTTCGGAACGGGGCTTGCGATACTCGTTCCGGTGGTCGGGGCGGTCTGGGTTGCGGGATCGCGTCTCTCTCCGAGAGGGGCCGGGAGGTCGCCTCTCGGACCGATTCTGGCCGCTCCGCTGGCTCTGATCAACCTGTCTGCTGGGCTTCCGCTGTTCTTCGGGAGGATCATGCGACCGTTCGCAGCGGGGGTCTCGGCGGCGGGTGCGGGGTTTGTCCTGATCTTCTCGAACATAGCCTTCGGGGACGGGATGCTGCCATACTACGGGCAGGCCTTCAGGAACATTCAGACCGGCTACGGGGTAAACGAGCTCCTCGCGCACCTGGAGCGGATAGTCACGCTCTATCCCTGGGTCATGCTGCTGCCTCTTCTGTGGGGGGCGATGGCAACGGTCGTGTCGCTCGGAGAGTGGGTCGGCAAGCCGCTTCTGGGGGCGGTGGCGGCGGTCGGCGGAGGGCTTCTAGGGTATGCTCTGTTCGTATCGGCAACGTCTCAGGCGTTCACCGAGGCTGTGACTTCGCTCGCACTCGCGTCTATACTGTATGCTGCTCTGAGATATATCGTGTCACGAGCAAGAAGATAGTTATAAGTTCGTTAGGAAGAAGTTTGTTAGAAGGTCGGGGTTTTTCGTTGGGCTTCCTCAAAGGCATCGAGAAAAAAATGGGAGGCCTCGTGGAAGGGGTCTTCGGAAGGGCGTTCAGGAGGCGCATCCATCCGGTCGAGATCGCAAAAGGTCTCACCAAGCAGATGGATGAGGGTCGGATGGTCTCTATCTCGCGCACCTACGCGCCGAACGACTTCACCATCCATCTCTCGGAAGACGACGCGGTCTCGATCAACGTCTACGAGGATTCGCTCAGAGACGAGTTGATACAGTACGCAAGCTCGCACGCAGAGAGCAAGAGCTACCACCTGATGACCCCCCCGAAGGTGCGCTTCACGACCGAGGATTCCCTGCGCTTCGGGGAGTTCGGGGTTACGGCTAAGCTGACGGGCGGCGACGGCCCGAGGGAGAAGGGCGCGCCGCAGGACACCTCCGGTCAGACACGGATCTTCAAGACCGAGCAGATCACGAACGCCACCATAAACGAGGGGACTTCGGCTATCAGCGCGGAGGAAGCCCGCCATCACGGTCTGGCCCGCGAGGTGGTGGAACTCGCCATGAACGGCAAGAATCATCCCCTCCAGGGCAGCGGCCCCTGGTCGGTCGGGCGTTCTCAGGACAACGATATCGTCATCTCGGACCCGAACGTTTCACGCAATCACGCGAGGCTTATCCGGGAGGAGAACGGCTTCGTGCTGGAAGACCTCGGCTCCACGAACGGGACGCTTCTCGACGGCGCACCGATAGGCCGGGAGCGCATCGAGAGTGGAGACGAGCTTACCTTCGGCCAGAGTACGGCCCGATTCGTCCGGCGGATCGAGGAACCCGGTCGCAGCATCAGGGAACGTCGGGGTGGCAATCCCTCCGGGAGAGACTAGTGCTGGAGCTTCAGGTCCCGCTTCTAGCGGCGAAGGCTCTTCTCTTACTCCTGCTCTTCGCCTTCGTCTACGCCGTCGTGCGGCGCGGGATAGGCGACCTTCGGAGCATCCCCGACGAGAACGAGGCCCCCGGCTCGGTCGCGGGTGGAGCCGTAGGGCAGAGGAGGCAGAAGCCTCGCCGGGCCTCGGAGCTTCACGTAGAGCAGTCCGACGTACTGGAAGACGGCTTTACGTATGCACTAGTCGGTGAATCCACCTCGGTCGGGCGTTCTCTGGAAGGGGACATCGTACTTCAGGGCGATGAGTATGCCTCGGGCCAGCACGCAAAGTTCACGATGCATGGCGGGCTTCTCTACGTGGAGGATCTCGGCTCGACCAACGGTACGTTCGTCAACGACAACAAGGCCGTCGGTGCGACGCCCCTGCGCGACGGAGATGAAGTCAAGGTCGGGTCTACCATCTTCCGGTTCGTGGAGTAACCTGTAGGCATATGTTTTATCTTGAACACTTCGGCCTGACAGACCCGGGCAAGGTACGCGAGAACAACGAGGACTCGCTACTTGTAGGTGAGGGCGACGACGAGACGCTCTTCGCGGTCGCCGACGGTATTGGTGGCTTCGAGGCCGGGGAGGTCGCTAGCCGGATGGCCATAGACGCACTCAAGAAAATGGCCCCGGAGGACGCCTTCGAGGGCGTTGTCAAGGAGGCGAACCGCCGGATACGTACTGCGGCCAAAGGCGATGAGCGTCTGGCCGGGATGGGGACGACCATCGTTGCCATTCGTTTCGGGGGGACGCAGCAGAGACCGGTGGCCGAAATAGCGCACGTCGGGGATTCGCGGGCGTACCTGATGCGGAGCGATAAATTTCGTCCGCTCACAGAGGATCATTCGCTAGTTGCGGAGCTCGTCAGGAGCGGGGAACTCACGCGGGACGAGGCTGCGGATCACCCCCAGAAAAACCTCATAACCCGCGCGCTCGGGGCCGAGGAGAAGGTAGAGGCGGATACCGCCGTCATCCCGATAGAGGCCAACGATCGCATCCTGCTCTGTTCCGACGGGCTCTCGGATATGGTCAGGGAAGACAGGATTCGCGAGGTCCTCTCCGAAAATCCCGGAGATCCCGAGACCCCGACAGGCATCCTGCTGAAAGAAGCCCTCGAAGCCGGTGGAGCAGACAACATAACCGTGGTGGTAGTGGACGTGCGGGAACGCTCCGACGACGCCCAGGCCGGTCAGATGAACGGAACCCAGGAACTGCCGGTAGCGAGCGGGATGGCCGCCGGAGCAGCGGGTATGACCGGGGCCGGAACGTCGAGACGAGGCAGGCCCGGTCGGGCTTCCCGCGAAAGTGCAGCGAGGAACCCCGGTCGCAATCGCACTCGTCGCAAGGGCGGGAGGCTCGTGCGCGGGGTGGCGGTGGTCGCGCTAATCTTGCTCGCGCTAACCCCGGTCTATGCCTGGGGGTCCAGCCGCTACTTCATGGACGAGGGTTCGGACGGCGAGGTCGTCGTCTACCGGGGACTTCCCATCTCGGTGCTGGGAATCTCGTTCAACGAACAGGACCGGGCAACCGGGGTCAACCTTGAAGACGTGAACGACTCATCGCGTACCCCGATACAGGAGAACACGCTCTACACCGAAGATGACATGAACGAAGTCATCTCCCAGCTGGAGAGAGACGCCGAACAGAACCGCCGCGAGGCAGAACAACAGCAACAGGACCAGCAGGATCAACAAGACCAGAACAGGCAGGACGACCAGAATACCCAGGGTCAGGGGAACTAGCGCATGACCCAGAGGGCCACGCTGCCGATGCTGCTCGCGATCGCCATTTGCATAATCGGGTTTGCGACACTCATCTTCGTTCAGGAAGCGACGAGCCCGCCGCTCATCTATGGTGCTTACTATGCGGGGACGCTCTTCGCACTGTACCTCGTAGTGCGGCTGCTACTGCCGAATTCTGATGTCTTGATCCTCCCGATAGTAACGATGCTAACGGGGATAGGGTTGGTCATGATCTTCCGCCTCACCTACGACGTGGAAGGGGTGGAGGGGCTCGCGACGACGCAGGCGGCCTGGATCCTTATCGGGAGCGCGATGCTTTTCCTGACGGTTCTCCTGTTCCGAGACTACGAGCGGCTCTTCGGTTACAAGTACCTCTTCGCCCTCTTGGCGATGGCTCTGATCTGCCTCACCTTCACCCCGCTCGGTTACGAGGTGAACGGCGCGAGGCTCTGGGTGGCCCTCGGTCCGGTGAGCTTCCAGCCCTCGGAGTTCGCCCGCATCGCACTTATCATCTTTTTCGCCGGATACCTCGCTGATACAAGAGACCTCCTGGCCGCCACGAGTCGTACTTTCATGGGAGTCCAGATCCCGGACCTCAAGTACTTCGGCCCGGTCGCGCTGGTGTGGGCTGCCTCCCTAGGCCTTCTGGTCTTCGAGAAGGATCTCGGGAGCAGCCTGCTCTTCTTTATCGTGCCGCTCTTGATGCTCTACGCCGCAACCGGGCGAGTGGCCTACATCATACTCGGCTCCATGATGTTCGCGGTCGGATCGACGATCGCCTACTTCATCTTCAGCCACGTCCAGGTGCGGGTTGCGGCGTGGCTCGACCCCTGGCAGGACCCTGACGGGACCGGGTTTCAGATCCTGCAGTCCATCTTCAACGTCTCGGATGGCGGCCTCACCGGCACCGGTCTCGGCGCGGGCTTCGCTCAGACGATCCCGGAAGTCCAGACGGACTTTATCTTCTCCGCCATAGCCAGCGAACTCGGCCTGCTCGGAGCCTCGGCAGTGCTTCTGACCTTCCTCATCTTCGTCTACCGGGGGATAAAGATAGCGATGATCGCCGAAGACGACGCCTCGAAGCTCCTCGCCTTTGGCCTAACCGCGATGTTCGCCATGCAGACCATCACCATCGTCGGGGGCGTGATTCGGGCGATTCCTCTAACCGGCGTTACGCTTCCGTTCGTCTCTTACGGTGGCTCGTCGGTCGTAGGTAACTTCATCATCGCGGGGCTTCTGCTGGTAATCTCCGAGAAGGCCGGGCAATATCAGAACAAGAATGACGGCTCTGATGAAGGGAGCTTTCAGTAACTCGTGGACTCGATGAACCGACACCTGAGGCGCACTTTCTACCTCTTCGCCCTGGGCTTCATCGCCCTCGTCGTGGTGCTGGCCTACTGGCAGGTCTACGCCCGCGAATCGCTGGCGAACAACCCGGAGAACGGGCTTCAGACCCGGCGCGCACTCGAAGCTCCACGAGGGACGATCTTCGCCGCCGACGGAGAGACCGCCCTCGCAAGAAGCGCAGAGCAACCCTCGGAGAGCGGTGGCAGCTCCACTTACAACCGCGTCTATCCCGAAGGACCACTCTACGCCGGGATAGTCGGCTACTGGAGCACGCGCTACGGGGCGACCGGGATCGAGATCGCCGAGAATGCAAACCTCTCCGGGACCGCCGACCCGTCTACCCTCGACGAACTCATAAACCAGGTCTCCGGCGGGCCGCAGCCCGGCAACAACGTAACGCTCACCATAGATGACGAGCTACAGCGGGCGGCCTACAACGCCATCGCCTCAAGCAACACCGGACGTGGCTCGATAGTCGCGATAAACCCCCAGACCGGGGAGATCCTCGCCCTCGCCTCCTACCCGTCCTATGACCCGAACAACATAGACGATCGGTTCGACGAACTCATAAACGACCCGGAAGAACCGCTCCTCAACCGTGCCACGCAAGGACTCTATCCGCCCGGCTCCGTCTTCAAGGTCGTAACGGCGGCGGCGGCGTTGAAAGACGGCGTTTCCACTTCGGATCGCTTCACCGACACAGGCGTCTACGAGCGGCCCGGCTACACGGTCGTCAACTACAATGATGGCGTCTACGGTACGGTTGACTTCGCCACGGCCCTCGCCCTCTCCATAAACACCATCTTTGCGCAAGTGGCGGTCGAGATCATCGGCGCGGACCTCCTCTATCAGACCGCCGAGGATTTTGGCTTCGGAGACAACTTCGAGGAGTTCGTGCTCCCGGTGAGCGCAAGCCAGCTAGGGGAGGGAGACCTCGCCCAGATAGCCTTCGGTCAGGATACGAACGTCTCGAACGTCTTCGAGATGGCACAGGTCACCGCAGCGATAGCGAACGACGGCACGGCGATGGAGCCGCGCTTGATAAAAGAAGTCCGTTCGGCAGACGGCGTGATCATAGACCGCACCCAGCCCTCTACTCGTCAGCAAGCCCTGGATGAGCAGCTTGCCTCAACGCTTCAGGATATGATGGTCGGGGTTGTGGACGAAGGCTCGGCGACGGCGGCCCAGCGTTCGGTCGAGATCGCAGGCAAGACCGGCACGGCGGAGAACCCGACGGGCGCACCGCACTCATGGTTCATTGCTTCGGCCCCGGCAGACGACCCGCAGATAGCGGTCGCGGCCATGATAGAAAACGGCGGTGACGGCGAGACCGCCGGCCTTCCGGCGGCGATGTCCGTTATAGACACCTACCTCGACCTGAACGATGGCCAGTCAGACGAGCCGCAGGACCAGATCGAACAGGACATCCCCGTGAACCCCGAAGGACTGTCGCAAGGCCTGGGAGAAAACCTCCCCCAGCAACTCCCGGAAAACCTCCCGCCAGAAGTTCAGCAGAGAATAGAGGAACTCTTCCAGCAACAGCCAGCACCGGCGGGACCGAACGAATGACACGTTTGATACTATTAGGACTTACGCAGTTGAAGACAGCAGGTAGCATGGCTCGGCCAGATATCTCCTGACCGCCTCC
>JBPCNU010000138.1:0-14253 GCA_051000975.1 Rubrobacter sp. | reverse complement strand
GAGGACAGGAGCGAAAGAGAGACGAGCAGGGGAACGAATAAAACGCGCAGCGGCGTCGGGCCGGGGACGCACGCGGACTTCGGGAGCCGGCAGGGGGATCTCGACTTCGGGCTAGCGGCCTCCGGTGGCTTCCTCGATGCACGAGAGACGCTCTCGGATCTTCAACTCCGCTTCTTCGACGCGAGGCTGAAAGGTGACGAGACCGCTCTGGCGGACGAGCCGCCGGTCAGGGTCTTCGTGATGGGCGAGAACCGCTGGCGTTCTTTCGAGGACTGGCCGCCGCAAGATGCCAGTACGCAGGACTGGCACCTCGGGGCAGAGGGAACGCTCACGCCACAGGTTCCGGGCGGCGGTACCCCGGGCGGCGGTACCCCGGGCGGCGGTAGCGTGGAGTATGACTACGATCCTCTGCACCCCGTCCCGACGCTCGGCGGGCAGACGCTTCTCGCTCCGGTCTACGGTGCGGGGCCGATGGACCAGCGGCCTATCGAGTCGAGGCCGGACGTTCTCGTCTTCACCTCCGAGCCGCTCGAAAAAGACCTGACGATCCTCGGCCCGGTACACGCGACGCTCTTCGCGGCTTCCTCCGCGCCGGATACGGACTTCGTGGTGCGCCTGACAGACGTGCATCCCGACGGTCGTTCCATCATCCTCACAGACGGCATCGTGCGTGCGAGCGCGAGGGAGTCATACTCAGCCTCACAGACGATAACCCCGACGGAGCCGTCGCTTATCGAGCCGGGACGAGCTTACGAATACTCGGTTGATATGTGGGCGACCGCCGTTGCACTCGTGGCGGGTCACCGGCTGCGGGTGCACGTAACATCCAGTTGCTCCCCAAGGTGGGACAGGAACCCGAATACCGGGGGGAGTGGCTTCGATTCGGGGGATGCGACGGTCGCGCAACAGAGGGTCCTCTTCGGCGCGGAGCGCCCGAGTCGGGTGACGATCACGACGCTTTGAAGATCCGGTGCGCAGGGCTTCCGGTCCGATTACAATCCTCGTGTCTGTAAACGTACAGGAAAGGGACAACATGGATATTCTGTACACGGCGACGGCTCACGGTGGTCGCGAGGGTCGGGTAGAGTCCTCAGACGGGAAGACCAACGAAAACCTCGTCGTGCCGGAGGGGATGGGCGGCCCCGGCGGCGACGGCACCAACCCGGAGCAGCTCTTCGCCGCCGGATATGCGGCCTGCTTCGAGGGCGCGCTTCGGCTCGTAGCCGGAAAGCAGAAAAAGGATGTCGGTAACGCCTCGGTAACGGCCAACGTCGGTATCGGGCCGGAGGGCAAGAGCTTCGGCCTCGAAGTCGAACTAATAGCCTCCGTACCGGGAGTCTCAAAAGAAGAGGCTCAGGAACTGGTAGATGCAGCCCACGAGGTCTGCCCGTACTCAAAGGCCACGCGGGGCAACGTGGACGTTACGCTCACCGTCGCCGACTAGCAACACCCATCGTGAAGGAGGGGCGGAACCTTTCGACGGGTTCCGCCCCTCCTTCGTGCTTCGGGCCGTGTGTCGGAGGTTACTCTCCGTCTATGATCTCCGGTGTCTCCCCGTGCTTGAGATCTACCTCGGCACTCGGCTCCGGTCGCGGAGTGTCGTGCAGGATAGAGACGAAGGCGTCGAAGCTCTCGCAGAGACTGCGCCGGCACGTTTCGCCCTTCATCCCGCCGAGCTTCCACCGCTGCGATCTAACCTTCAGTTCAGCGTTCGAAGTTCGAACGCTGCGACGGCTCCGACATAAGCGTTGGCGTCAGCATTCTCCAGTAGAACCGTGATTCCGATTGTCTTTTCCTGCTTGTAAACCGGGTGCCGCCGGGGCTCTCGATGGTGGCCCGGACCGGAGGTTCCCTCATTGGATAGCCGTTTCTACCGGTGCTTGCTCCCTTCGAGCAGCACCCTGGCAACGAGCTTCGGATCGTCGTAGGTCGGAACGTGACCGCAGCCGGGGAGCGTGATGAACCGGGTGTGATCCGGAAGCTCCCGGCGGTCCTGAGACTGGCCCGGCAGCAATACGACCTCCCTCGCCCCGAAGGCGACGGTAACGGGTACGTCTATCTCCCTGCCGCCTCGAAAGCGTTCGTTGCGCCCGTCCTCCATGACGTGCGGGATGCCGGGCGAGGACATGAAGCCATCGAGGTTGACAAGAGCCTGCTTCGCGCTGAGCCGCCACGGCCTGCCGAAGAACTGACCGATGAGCAGCGACCGCCAGACCGCGTCCGAGGCCACGTAGGGCGCGAACGGTCCGAGCCAGTTCGTCGCGGCGTAGCTCGCAAAGAAGACCATCCCGATGTAAGGCGGCGGGCTTCCCCGCCACAAACCAGCCGGGGACAGTCCCGTCACGGACTTCGCCCGTCCGAGCTTCGCCAGCTCCAGCGAGACCCATCCACCCAGAGAGTTTCCCGCTAGATGCGCCTTACCGTCCGGCAGGTCGAGCTCGTCCATGAACGCCGCGACCCTCTCTGCCAGTCCCTTCGGAGAGAACGAGGCCCGGCCCTTCGGCATCCGGCTCGCGCCATGACCGGGGAGGTCTATGGAGATCACGTCACGCTCCCTCGCCAGCACGTCCAGCACCGGCTCGAAGACCTGCCAGCGGCTCCCGACGCCGTGTATGAGTACGAGCGGCTCCCCACTGCCGCGCCGGTCGTGGTTGAGGTGGTTCGGTAAGAATTTCGAGGCTCCGTAGACTGGGCGCAGGCTCCCCCGACGGAGTTCATTCATTCGGATCGCCCGGGGCGTCCGGGGGTGATATTTCGATAAAGACCCGCTCTCTCTTCTTCGCGACGACGTTTCTCAGAGCCCCGAAGGCCCGGTACTGAAGACCGTACTTTCCGGCGAGCGCCCGGTCTGCGTAGCGGTTCTCTTGCGTTGCTCGGGTTGATATCAGCCGCGCCCGGCCCTCCACCGCCTCCCCGAGCAGCCGCCCCCGCCGGTCGCACGGCGCGAGGGTTACGGACGAGTTGTTGCGGATCCGCTTCACCTTCCCCGTCCCGTCCACCGTCGTAACGTAGAGTTTGCCTCCGTTCGCGGCGAACCATACGGGGGTCGCGACCGCCGTGCCATCCTTTCTGAAGGTCGAGAGGCTCGCGTACTGATGCCCCTCCAGAACTCCGAAGTGTCCGAGGCTTACGCTGCTTTCAAAGGTGTTCCGCTCGTTCAAAACCTCACCGGGTTTTCGCGTCGTGGGCCTGAGATATTCTGTCTCCACCGAGGCTCGCCGGGATGCGTACCGGCCTCCCGGTCGCGATGTTTATGCAACCGTGCCGGGTCTTCCCGCTTGTAAGGAGCTCATCGCCTCGCAAGACCTCGTACCCGAAGGAGAGCGAGGCCCGGCCAAGCTCCAGAAGCGAGGTCTTTACGGTGAGTTCGTCGTCGAACTTCGCGGGCTTTCTGTAATCTATCTCCGTCCGCACCACGACGAAGCCGTAGCCGTCGCGCTCCAGCTTCGCGTAGGAGAAGCCGGCGTTCCTCAGCCACTCGACGCGTCCGATCTCGAAATACGCTAGGTAGACGCCGTTGTTGACGATGCGCTGCGCGTCGGTCTCGGAGTAGCGAACGCGCAGCCGAGCCTCGTGCGTCGTCCTCGAACCTTCGTTCACACGCCCCGGAACTCTGCCTTACGCTTCTCTACAAAGGCCTCCATGCCCTCTCTTGCGTCCTCGGTCGAGAAGAGGAGTCCGAACTGGTCGGCTTCGTATTCGAGGCCGCTTATAAGGTCCACGTCGTGGGCGCGGTTCGTGCAGGCTTTGGCAAACCGAACGGCGAGCGGGCCGTTTGCCGCGATCTCGGCCGCTATCTCCTTCGCCGAAGCCAGCGCCTCGCCCTGCGCCACGACCCGGTTGACGAGCCCTATCCTCAACGCCTCTTCCGGCTTGATGCGCCTTCCGGTGAAGATGAGTTCCTTGGCTATCGCGGGGCCGACGACGCGGGGGGCGCGCTGCGTCCCGCCCATCCCCGGTAGTATTCCGAGGCCGACCTCCGGGAAGCCCATCAAGGCGTTCTCTGAGACGACCCGAATATCGCAGGCGAGGGCGATTTCGAGGCCGCCACCGAACGCGAAGCCGTTCACGGCGGCGATGGTCGGTACGGGGCTTCGGTCGAGCAGAGCCATCGCGGCGTGGCCGATCTCCGCAAAACGCTTCGCCTCCAACGCCGACATGCTGCTCATCTCGGAGATGTCCGCCCCGGCGACGAACGACTTCTCGCCCGCGCCGGTTACGATGATCACCCGTGGCGACTCGGACTCTATCTCGAGCAGGGTCTGGCCTATTTCTTCCACTACCTGAAGGTTCAGCGCGTTGAGCTTCTCCTGCCGGTCTATCGTAAGTACCGCAACACCGTTATCCCCACGGTCGAGCTTTACGAAATCCATCTCTAGAATCTCCCCCTGTATTCGTTGTGTTTGTTGTATTTATCGTGTCTATTTTCTGTCAGCGGGCGTTCGCAGACATGCGTGAACAACCCGACGAAGCCTGTTCCGCCTGCTCCGGGGTTAGCCCTAGTTTGCGGTCGGGACGGCTCCCTGGACGTACTCGACGGCTCGCTTCGTCGGGGTTCCGGGCGTAAAGACCTCCCCGACGCCGAGTTCTTTGAGTTTCGCTATATCCGGCTTCGGTATGGTCCCGCCACAGAAAACGAGTATGTCATCCGCCTCATTCTCTTTGAGGAGGTCCATGATCTTCGGCAAGAGAGCCATGTGCGCCCCCGAGAGTATCGAGATGCCGATGGCGTCGGCGTCCTCCTGAATGGCGGCCTCGACGACCTGTTCAGGCGTTTGATGGAGCCCGGTATAGATGACCTCCATCCCCGCATCACGCAGGGCGCGGGCGATGATCTTCGCCCCTCGGTCGTGGCCGTCCAGGCCGACTTTCGCAACTATCACCCTTATCGTTCTTTCCATGCTTCCCATTCTATAGGAGTTTGCAAGCCGGGGCTTACAGCGGGATGACTTTGCCGGGGTTCATTATGCCGTTCGGGTCGGCGAGGGCTTTGATCCCGCGCATGAAGTCCAGGGAGTCCCCGTGTTCTTCTTTCAGATACTTCGACTTCCCGGAGCCGATGCCGTGTTCCCCGGTGCAGGTCCCGCCCCGGGCGAGCGCGTAGGCGACTATCTCCGCGTTGACGGCTTCGGCTTTTGCGAAGTCTTCCGGGTCTTTCGCATCAACCGGGAAAACGGCGTGGTAGTTGCCGTCTCCGACATGGCCGAGGATCGCACCATCGATCCCGTAGCGGTCTATGGTCTTCCTCGCCTCGACGAGCGCACCCGGCAGGTCTGAGACCGGGACGCAGACGTCCGTAGTCATGGGCCTTTTGTTCGGGTTGAGCTTCGCGACCGCCGTCCCGGCCTGATGCCTCGTCTCCCACAGACGCTCCCGCCCGGCCTCGTCCGTCTCGAAGTCGAAGCCCTCGCAGCCCTCCGAAGAGGAGACTCGGCCAGCGACCTCCACGTCATGCTCCACCGACGGCTCAGAACCGCTGAACTCCAGAAACAGCGTCGGGGCGACCGGGTAGTCCGTCCCCCGGTAAGCGTTCACCGCCTCGACCGTGCGGGCGTCTATAAGCTCCACGCGGCCTATGCTCATCCCGCTCTGTATAAGCGCGACGGCCACCCTCGCGGCGGCCTCCACGCTCGAAAAGACGGCTCTTGCAGCCCGGATGCTCTCCGGGATCGGGTACAGCCTCAGCGTAACCTCGGTGAACACCCCGAGCGTCCCCTCCGAACCGACGAACAGCCCCGTCAGGTTGTACCCGGCGGACGACTTCATCGAGAGTCCCCCGGTGTGCATGATGGTCCCGTTCGCGAGTACGACCTCAAGGCCGAGTACCTGATCCTTCATGACCCCGTACCGGACGGCGTTGGTTCCACTCGCGTTCGTCCCGACCATCCCCCCGATGGTCGCGTTCCAGCCGGGGTCTACCGGGAAGAACAGACCGTGTTCCCTGAGCGCGGCGTTCAGCTTGCCGCGAGTTACCCCGCCCTCGACGCGGGCTATGAAGTCGTCCGGACGGACCTCCACGATGCCGTTCAGGCCGTTCAGGTCTAGGCTGATGCCACCTTCTAAGGGAATTGTATGACCTTCAAGGCTGCTCCCGGCCCCGAACGGCGTTACCGGGATGCCGTTATCGTTAGCGTAGCGAAGAACGCTCGCGACTTCTTCTTTGCTCTCCGGCGCGACCACGACCTCCGGTGAGCGGGGCAGATGGTGTGTAAAGAATCCCCCGGCGTGACGCTGAAGCTCCTTCTCGTCCGTCAGGATGCGTCCCGCAGGCACAACCCTTTCAAGTTCCGTCGCCAGTCCCATCATCACCCCCGAAATTGTGGCGTTGACCTTCCCGGTTTCGATCTTAACAGCAGGACTATCCCCGGTCGAAGCTCGACCCTGCGTACTGTGCCCTGATCTTCTACATTTCTCGTGACTTTTTTGACGATGTATTTGAGTAGACCGGTAGCCAGGAGAGTGAGGATCGCAAAAAACAGAGGAGGAAGTGTTTTGAGTTCGGTATTCCGGTTGCAGTCCCGGCTCTTTCCGCGATCGTCTACCGGACGGAAGACGAGATACCCGCAAGCGACGCCGCCCCTGAAAATAACCCTCGACGAACTCCCGAAAGAGGCTGGAGGCCGCTTCAAGATAGCGGCCACGCTCTCGGAAGAGAAATTTTGCGGGGTTACGTTCTTCGTGCGGGTCGGGGACGAAGAGGAGTTCGAACCCGCAGGCACCGAAGACAACGTCCCCTACCGCATCTTCTACAGCACGAGCGACCTCGAAGACGGCGAGGAGATCGAGGTAAAAGCCGCCGTCAACGACCTGGGCGGCAACACCGCGCAGACCGGGCCGCAGACGGTAACATTCCGTAGCGGCGAACCCTCAGGGGACTGAGAGACAAACCGGGGACTACGGCTGGAGCCGCGAGATGCTCCAGCCGGTCCCCTTCCCGCTGCTGCTCCGCCTGTAGACCAGACGGTCGTGCAGCCGACTCTCGCGCCCCTGCCAGAACTCGACCCAGAGCGGTACTACCCTGTAACCGCCCCAGAAAGGCGGCCTCGGCACCTCATCCGGGAAGCGCTCCTCGACCTCCGCGACCCTTGCTTCGAGAGTTTCACGCCTCTTGAGGTCCCGGCTCTGCTCCGAAGCCCACGCCCCGATGCGGCTCCCCCTCGGACGGCTGGCGAAGTACGCATCTGACTCATCATCGGACACGCGCTCCACTTCGCCTTCCACCCGAACCTGACGCTCCAGATCGCCCCAGTAGAAGACAAGCGCGGCCTTCGGGTTCTCTTCAAGCTCCAGACCTTTGCGACCTTCGTAATTCGAGTAGAAAACGAAACCGCGCTCGTCATAGCCGCGCAGCAGCACGACCCGCGCCGACGGGGTTCCGTCCGGCATTGCGGTGGCTAGGGTCATGGCGTAGGGTTCGTCGAGACCGGCCGAGAACGCATCGTCCAGCCAGCGCCCGAACTGCTCGACCGGCTCCGGCGCGAGATCGTCCTCCGAAAGCCCGCCCCGGGTATAGTCGCGGCGCATCCGGGCCACGTCGTCGGGCATTACCAGCCCCACGTCCCCGGCGCTCCCTTGAACGGCCCGACGATGTTCTCCGTTACCCAGCCGCCGTAGAAGTCGCCCTCCTGAGCCTCGACCTTCTCTCCACCGACCCAGCAGTTATCCATCTTCGACGGGTAGAATGCAACGTAGTTCCTGAGGTCCACAAACGAGCGAGTCGGCTGCGGATAGAACCACGCCACCGCAGCCGCAGACTTCTTCTCGCCCGTGATCTCATCTACCGTATCAATGTCGTAGTACGTTGCACGACCTTTCCACTCGCAGTAGGAAGTGCCGCCGGATTCGTGCAGGAACTCCATCTTGATGTCTTCGGGTGGAATGTAGTAGACGGGCGGATGGCTCGTTTCGAGGACCCGTTTGGCGCGGCTCGTGTAGGCGATGGTGACGCCGCCGAAGACGACCTTCACCTTATCCTCCACCTCTTCGGTGCGTGGTGGGCGCGGGTAGTCCCAGACCGATTCCTGTCCGGGGCCGGGTTCTACTCTCGTGGTTCTACTCAAAGCGGCTCCTCCGGTAGTTGGTGATCACGCCGGATACTCCTCGGAGATCAGAGCGTCGGCCTCGACCTCGACGAGCATCCTCGCGTCTATCAAGCGGCTTACCTCGACCATGCTGGAGGCGGGCTTTATCGCTCCGAACGTCTCGCCGTGCGCTCGCCCGACCTCTTCCCAGAGCTGGATTTCCGTGACGAATACGCGTGTTCTGACCACGTCTTCGAGCGTCGCTCCGGCGGCTTCCAGAGCGACTCGGATGTTGTTGATGGCCTGGACCGTCTGGCGGTAGGCGTCGTTCTCACCGACGATGCCACCCATGCCGTCGGTGGCGGTCGTGCCGGAGACGAAGACGAACGGCCCGCGCCGAACGGCCCGCGAGTACCCGACCGCTTCCTCCCACTCCGTGCCGCTGACGACGTTCTCCCGGCGCACGGTCACGCCCCCTTTCGTTGCTTCTGTTTCATCTCTTCGATAAAGGCATCGAGCATGGAGCGAGCGATGCTCAAGCGGGGCGGGAGGGTCGGAAGGGTGTCTACAGTGAACCAGCCTGCGTCTTCGATCTCCTCGTCCTGAAGCACGATATCCCCGCCCGCATAGCGTGCGGTGAAGCCCAGCATCAGGGAATCGGGGAAAGGCCACGTCTGGCTGCCGAAGTATTCGATCTCCCCGACCTCGACGCCGACCTCCTCGCGGATCTCGCGCCGGATGGTCTCCTCGACGGCCTCGCCCGGCTCGACGAAGCCCGCGAGCGCGCTGTACACGCCCGGCGGAAAGCCGTGAGAGCGGGCCAGAAGAAGACGGTCGCCATCCCGAATGAGGATGATGGCGGCGGGGCTGATCTTCGGGAAAAAGACCGCGCCGCAGTTCGGGCAGCGCATCGCAAGCTCGTTCCCGTCGCTTCTGATCGTCCCGGTGGCACACCTGCCGCAGAAGCGGTTGCTGCGGTGCCAGTCCGAGATCATGCGCGCCCGGCCCGCCTTCAAGAAAAACTCCATGTCTACCGAGGAGCCGATCAAAGCCCAAAAATCCTTGAGGTACATCCCCGCCGGAGCCTCCACCCCGAGGTCCAGCTCCGCCGCCACACACGCTCGCCCGTCCGTCGGCTCCATCTCGTAAGCGAACCGAACTTCGAGGCCGGAGCGCTTCACGTCGGCGAGCGTCGGGATCCTTTCTTCCGTACCCTCGACGACGAGCAGTTCACCGCCGCTGAAGGCGAAGCAGAGCGTATTTTCGTTCGCCACCGTCACGCCGATCTTTCTGTCGGGGTCGGGTTTACCTCCGCGCTCTCGCGGGCTGTCGGCGCCGCTTCAGCAACGTCGAGGCGGGAGGCGAGGTATTCGGCGGGGTGCATTGCGCGGACCTCGGTGCCGTCCCGGATCTGCTCCCGGCAACTCGTTCCCGCTGCAACGACGGCTCGACCGTTGGCATCCCGCACCGCCGGAAACAGCTTCCTCTCGCCCATCTTCATCGAGACCTCGTAGTGCGAACTCTCGTAACCGAACAGCCCCGCCATCCCGCAGCAGCCGGAGTCAACGGTCTTCACGTCCGCCCCGCCGAGCGCGAGCATCCGCTCTACCGGGGCCGTGCCGATAAGGGCCTTCTGATGACAATGACCGTGCAGCAGAACCTCTCCGCCGTCCTTGAGCGGAAGTTTCGTCCCGCCGTCCACCAGCTCCAGCACCGCTTCCTCGAAGATACGCGTCAGGCCAGCGAGTTTCTCGACCCGCTCGTCCTCGGGGAGGAGTTTCCGGTAGTCGTCGCGCATCGTCAGGATGCAGCTCGGCTCCAGCCCGACAAGTGGAATCCCGGCTTCGATGAGCGGTGTGAGCAGGTCGAGATTCTTTTTCGCGTTCTCTCGCGCCTCGTCCACCAGCCCCTCGGAGAGCATCGGCCGTCCGCAACACACCACCTCCGGCAGGCTGACCCTCGCCCCGGCGGCGGCGAGAACTCGAACCGCACCCTCCCCGATTTCAGGCCTTTGATACTCGTTCCAAGTGTCGTTGAACAGGGCGACCTCCGGGATGCTCCCCTGCCCATCACCCTGCGGTAATTCCGGGAACCTCTCGGAGAAGACTCGCTCCGTTACCTGCGGCAGCGTCCGACGGCGGTCAATACCTACGAACGACGCTCCGAGCTTCGCGAGGAAGCTCCCCGTAACCGTGTTGAAGAGCTTCGGGTGCTTCGAGGCTAGCTTCAGGGTCTCGCGGATGTGTCCGGCCCCGCGCTGCTTCAGCGAGAACCCCTTGCGCTTCCCGGTCTGGTACAGCACTTCGGTCTTCATCGCCGCTACGTCCACCTGCGAGGGGCATTCGGTCTTGCAGGCCTTGCATCCGACGCAGAGGTCGAAGGTCTCGCGCATCCGCTCACCGGTGAGTTCCTCCTTCGGAAGCGTCCCGTCGATGACGCTGCGGAGCATGTTCGCCCGCGCGCGGGTCGAGTCCTGCTCATCCAGAGTCGCCATGTACGACGGACACATCGTCCCGCCGTCCTTCTTGCGGCAGAAACCCGATCCATTACAAAGCTCGACCGCCTTGGCGAAACCGCCCTGCGAACGGAAGTCCATCCCGGTCACGATGGGGAGTCGCTTTCGCTCCGGCCCGATGCGGAGTTGCGTGTCCATCGGTTTCGGGCCGACGATGATATCCGGGTTGAGGCGACGCTCCGGATCAAAGAGGTTCTTGACCTCCTCAAACGCCCGCAAGACCTCCGGGCCGTACATCTTCTCCAGAAATTCCGAGCGTGAGAGGCCGTCACCGTGCTCACCAGAGATAGAGCCGCCTAGCTCTGCCACGAGGTCGGCCACGTCCTCGGCGATGCGCCGCATCTTTTTTACGCCATCCGGGTCGGAGGTGTCGAGGGCCGGTCGGACGTGCAGCGTCCCGACGCTCGCGTGGCCGTAGAAGCAGGCCCAGGTGTCGTTCGCGGCGACTATCTCCTCGAAGCGGGTTACGAACTCCTCGAGGCGGTCGGGCGGCACGGCGGCGTCCTCGACGAAGGCGACCGGTTTCGCGTCATCGGAGGTTCCGAGGAGGATAGGGAGCGTGGACTTCCTCAGCTTCACCGTCTGGGTCTGCTCGCCGGGGCTCAGACGTACCGCGCTCGTTGCCCGGATCTCTTCTGCAATTTCATTCAGACCCGCGAATCGCTCCTCTACCTCATCCTCCGTCCCGCTCCACTCGCACAGAAGTACCGCCTTTGGTTGGCCGCGCACGAACTCTGTGTACTTGCTGTAGGTCGCGTTCTTCCGGGCGATGTTTATGGCAACGTCGTCCAGAAGCTCGACCGCCGAAGGCTCCATCTCGAGGAGTTGCACCGTCGCCCGGGCCGAAGCCGTGAGCGAGTCGAACTCAAAGGAAGCCATCGAACGCTTCTCGGGGAGTTCTTTCAGGACGAGTTCCGCGCGGGTGATGACGGCGAGGGTTCCCTCGGAGCCGCAGAGAATGCGCGTCAGGTCTAGTTCGTCAGGGTCGACGAGGGTGTCTATCCCGTAGCCGGAGACCCGCCGTATGAGGCGCGGAAAGCGGCGTTTGATCTCGGTCGAGTAGCGGGTTCCGATGTCCAGAGCGCCACGAATTATGCGGGCCTCCGTACCCTCACCCTTCGACTTGCGCTCCGCCTCGCCGCGAGGCATCGAGTAGAACTCCGCAACCTCACCGTCAGGCATCACGCAGCGCAGGGAGAGGATCTGGTCGGCGGTCGTACCGTACACGAGGGAGCGCATACCGGCGGAGTTGTTGCCGATCATACCGCCGAGGGTCGCTACATCCGAGGTCGAAGTATCCGCCCCGAAAACGACGCCGTGCGGCTCCACGAGCGCGTTCAACTCGCCCTGCACCATCCCCGGCCCCACCACGACCCGCCGCTTCTCGAGGTCGAGTTCGTGTACCTCGTTCATCAAGGAGGTATCAAGCGCGAGACCCGGCCCGGTCGCCTGTCCGGCGAGCGAGGTTCCCGTTCCCCGGGGCGTTACCGACAGCCCGATTTTGGAGGCCGCGCGCAACGCCTGACGCACGTCTTCTTCGCTGCGTGCAACGACGACCCCGACGGGGCTGCGCTTGTAGATGGAGGCGTCGGTCGCCCACATCGCCCGCGAGGCGGCATCGGTTCGGAGGTCACCATCGAGCTTCCCGGCGAGCCGCTCCTCCAGCTGCCGCTGGACGGACCCCTCGGCCTTCGACCGCGCGGCGGCGTTCAAGAGCCGCGCCTCCACCAAGCCGTACACACCCCACACGCCGTGAAACTTCGTCCGATCCTCATCACGGATAACACCCCCGGTGCCTGCGCTTCATATGGTCTGCCCGTAACGGTAGTTACGTACCCCGGCAACGCGGATTTTATCCCGTTTCGGTTGGGTATTTCGTATAGCGCGACACGTCGTACGAAGTCGGAACCCTACGAGGTCGCGAAACGTCCGACCGTCCTTTTCGTCGGCACGTTGACGAGGTGCTCCGAGAAGATCCGGTAGTAAGCCGCCTCTTCGCGAGTACGGAGCGGTGGCTCGGTCTCGCCCTGTATCTCGCGGAATTCCTCCTCCGATACGCTCTCTTCCATTCGCTCCTTCAGGACGCTCGACGCTCCGGAGCCGTCCCCGAACTGCGACTTCACGCGCCACAGGAGATCATCCGGCAGCCAGCCCTCGAAGGCAAGCCGTAAGAGACGCTTCTCCATCTGACCCTCCCCGGCGAGCTTCCACCCCGCAGGGAGCGCGAGCCCGAGCTCGATCATCTCAAGTTCAAGGAACGGAACCCGCGCCTCGAGACCGTGCGCCATCGTGACCCGATCGCACCGCTGCAGGTTCAGGTTGTGGAGCCCCTCGATGGTCCTCACGAGCTCGGTGTGCAGGTCTTCTTCCGTAGAGAAGTCGCGCAGGTACTCGTAGCCGGCGAAGATTTCATCGGCCCCCTCGCCCGTCAGGACTACCTTCACGTGCTTTGCGGTGAACTCCGCGAGGATGAAGTTCGGGACCGCGCTTCTGACCAGCGACGGGTCGAAAGACTCTATCGCCCGCACGACCGCCGGGACGGCTTCGATAGCGTCCTCGGCGGTGTAGATGCTCTCGTGGTGATCGGTCCCGAGGAACTCGGCGGCCTGCCGCGCCGCCACGAGGTCTGGCGAACCTTCCAGCCCGACGGCGAAGGTCTGGAGCTTCTCGCCGGGGCGGTTCTCTCTGTACCACTTCTGCGCGATGGCCGCGATGAGCGTCGAGTCGAGGCCGCCGGAGAGAAAGACCCCGACGGGCACGTCGCCCATCATCTGCCCGTTTACGGTATCTACGAGCTTCTTCCGAACCAGAGTGAGCATGTCGTCCGGTATATCGGTGCCCGGCTCCGAAGGGCCATCGAACTTGTGGAGTCGCTTCGGGTCGCGCGGAACGGCGAAGTCGAAGCGGGTGAGCTTGCCGTTGACGTTACCTTCGGGAGTTTCATCCGGCGTCCAGTAGTGTCCGGGCGGGAAAACCTCGACGTGTGGCTGCCAGTCCTCTCCGAAAGCGTGGATCTCGGAGGCGAACCTTACTTCGCCGTCCCGCTTCGCCCAGTAGAGCGGCTTGATGCCGACCGGGTCGCGGGCCGCCATGAAGAACCCGTCCTCGCCGCTTATCACGAACGCGAACATCCCCCGAAGCTCCGCAACCGCCTCGATGCCGCGCCGCGCGATGACGTGCAGGGCGACCTCGTTGTCCGAGTCGGTCTTGAACTCAGAGTCCGGGAGCGTCTTGCGCAGAGCTTCGTGGTTGTAGACCTCCCCGTTTCCGACCAGGTAGAGCGTCCCGCTATCGGTTTCGGTGGAGAGCGGCTGGCGACCATTCACCACGTCCACGATGGAGAGACGACGGTGGCCGAGCCAGTTCCCCGAGACCTCGACCTGTCCGTCCTCGTCCGGTCCCCGGTGTGTGATCCTCTCCAGCATCCGCCCCGCACCGCCGAGTTCAAAGTCCTTCACGCCGTAAATCGCGGCGATTCCACACATTTTCTAGTTTCTCCTCACAGCCTTGCGGCGAGTTTTCACGATTTGCTGCTGCTTTCCTGCTGCTTCTGAAACACTTCGAAATATCATAGCAGTAACCCGGCCCGATACCCCGAGAAGCATCGTCTCAAGCGGGATTTCATCGCGTCTCGCGTAAACTCCTCCCACCGTATAAACGCGGCTCGCACACGGTCGAAAAATCTCGCCTGCGGGCCGATGCGTAACTCGCTTCGAG
>JBPCNU010000137.1:0-5172 GCA_051000975.1 Rubrobacter sp. | reverse complement strand
CGAGCAGGGTCGGCGGAACGCTCCAGGGCGACGACGACGCGGAGGAAGCGAGGGTCCTCGACCCGGCGAGCATCGAACTCGGCTTCGACCACGCGCAGGTGATCTCGGACGCCCTGACCTCCTGAGTCGGTAGTGAACGGTGAGTAGCCCCGCTGCCCGGCTCTTGCGCCGCGAACCCGCTACTCGGTCAGTCGGGGAGCGGCCAGAGCGACCCGGCCGGAAGCCTCACCAAGACCTCGTCCCCGACCGCGAGGCGGACGTGCGGTGCGGTTGCCACCCGCAACTTCGTATCGCCCGCTTCGAGGTCGTAGTGAACCTGGGTTCCGAGGTACGTCGCGGCGGATATCCGGGCCGGGAAAGAGTTCTCGCCGCCCGCGACACCGCTCTCCAGCAGCACTGATTCCGGTCGGATGGTGAGGGTGAGAGGGCCGGGGGGCGGGGCGTGTTTCAGCTTCAGTCGTCCGAACTTCGTCTCGATGTGGCTGCCGGCTGCGTTGCCTTCGATGAAGTTCGTGGCCCCGAAGAAGCGGGCGACTTTTCGGGAAGCCGGGCGGTCGTAAAAGGCTTCGGGGGTGTCGTACATCAGGAGTTCACCGTTCTCCATGAGGGCGATGCGGTCCGCGAGGATAACAGCTTCTTCCTGATCGTGGGTGACGAACACTGTCGTGTGATCGCCTCTTTCTTGCAGATGCAGGATGAGGCTTCGCATCTCTTCTCGCAGGTTCGCATCCAACGCCGAGAGCGGCTCGTCCAGCAAGAGCAGCTTCGGCTTCGTTACGAGGGCGCGAGCGAGCGAGAAGCGCTGCTGCTGGCCGCCGGAGAGTTCGTCGGGGTTTCGGTCTGCGAAGCCGGACATCTGGACCTGACCCAGAGCCTCGGAGACCCGCTCGTCGTCGGCGGAGTTGTTTCGGCCCCGCATCTTGAGGCCGAAACCGACGTTCTCCCGGGCCGTCATGTTCGGGAAGAGGAGCGGCTTCTGAAAGACCATCGCCGCCTCGCGACGCTCAGGCGCGAGCCCGATGACCGATCGGCCGTCCACGAGAATGTCGCCGCTAGTAGGGGCGAGTAATCCGGCTATGACTTTCAGCGCGGTCGTCTTGCCGCAGCCGGACGGTCCGAGCAGTGCGATCATCTCACCCGGCTCGGCTCTCAGGGAGAGCCCCGAGACGGCTGCGGCGTCACCCTTCCGGTAGCGGAGGGTAAGGGACTCCAGTTCGAGGGACGCGCTCATGCGAGTACGTTTATCACGTCGGTCTGCCGGGGGCGATGTTTGCGTTTGCGTCGCTCCGGACGAAGCGGAGGGCTGCGATCAGAGCTATCAGGGTAGGGAGGGCGAAGACTATAGCGAGGACGGAGGTGATCACCGGATCGTTGCCGGAGGCGGCTGAGAAGAGGAGCATCGGGAGGGTGATGACGCTCCCGCCCCCGATCAAAACCGTCAAAATATACTGGCTCCACGAAACCAGGAACGCGAAGAGAGCGGCGACCGCCACCCCAGGAACGGCCTGCGGGAGCGTTACGTAGCGAAAGGCCTGCCAGGGCGACGCGCCCAGAGTGCGGGCGGCTTCCTCCATCTCGCCCGTCATATCCGCGAAGACGCTCGCGAGGATGATCGCGGTATAGGGAACCGTCGGGATGAGGTGCACGAGAAAGACCCCGAAGAGCGTATCCGCAAGCCCGAGCCGGATGAACGTCAGGTGAACCCCCATCGTCGAGGCGAGGGGCGGGACCATGATGGGGAGCAAGATCAGAAACACCACGGGCCCCTTCGCCCGGAACCGGTAGCCGCCTATAGCCATCCCCGCCGGAAGCCCGACCGCCACCGATGCCACCATCGCCCCGACCCCGACGACGAGGCTGTTTCCGACCGCCTCCGTAACCCGGTTGCCGCCGAGATACGCCCAGCCGCGAAGCGTCCACTCCGTCGGTAGGAGATCCGGAAACCGCCATTCCCCCGCGAACGCCCACAAGACAAGCGGCACGAACGGCAGCGCGACCAGGAGCGCGGCCAGAGCAAGCCCCGCGTCGTAGCGACGCTTCTGCATCACCTCGTCATCACCTTGTCATTTCCCGCGCCCGAAGCCGCGCCCGAGGCGCAGGTAGAACGCCGCGATGACGGCGGTTATGAGCGCGATGAGGACGTTTATAGCCATCGCTCCGGGCCTGTCCGAGAGCTCGACGGAACGGTACTCGTTGTACGCTGTCACGGGTAGGATGGTCGGATAGTCCTGCCCGAGCAGATACGGGACCTCGAACGAGCCGAACGTGAACGCGAAGACGACGAGGCTCGCCGCCACGACCCCCGGAGCTATAACGGGGAACACGACGTACCGGAACCTTTGCCACGAGTTCGCCCCGAGCGTCCGGGCGACGTCTTCGAGGTCCGAGGCGACCCCGCGCAACGCCGCCAGCACCACGAGCGCGATGAACGGCGTCTCCTTCCAGATGTAGGTCAGGATGATGCCGACGGAGTATTTATCGTAGAGGAAGGCCGGGAAATCCGACGGGCGGCCGACGAGGCCGACCGAAGCGGCGAGGCGCGAACCGAGCCCCGTCTGGCTTACGACGAGGGCGATGCCGACCGCCGCCACCAGGTGCGGCACGGTAATAGGGACCTGGAACACCACCGCGCTCAGACGGCTCGAAGAACGCCTGAGAGCCAGCGCGGCCACGATGGCGAGCACTGTCGAGATGCCCGTAGACACGATGGCGATGTAGAGCGTAAGAAGCAGCGAGTCGAGGAAGTCGTCGCTCGTCACGACCTCGCGGTAAGCGTCGAGGCTCACGCCCGTCTGGCCGATTGTGGGGAAGTATCCGAGCGACTGAACAAACGAGGCGTAGAGCCCGCCGATGAAGAGGACCCCGATCACGGCTAAGGCCGGAGCCAGGAGCAGGGCGACCTTCAGCCCGCCCCCAACACCACCCGTCCCCGAACGAAGCAACCCTGAGCCTAGTCTCTCTGCACGTCTTCGGTCCACGCCTCCTGCAAGGCGAGCGTCCACTCCGTCCGGGCCTCCGGCAGACGGTTCGCCTGAAGCTCATCCAGCGGCAAGACCGCTTCTCCTTCGGCGGTCTCGGCGAAGTCCTGCTGCAGATCGTCCGGCAGGCTCTCTACGTCGAGCGTCGCGAGCCCCCCGACGACGTTCTGCTTCTGGAGTTCCAGCTGCGCTTCGGGCGACTCCATGAAGTTTATGGCGACCTGCGCCCCCTCGCTGTTCGGGGCGTTGAACGGGATGGCGAGGTAGCTCGTGTTGCTCAAAGTGCCGCCGTCGAGCAGGTACGTGCGGGTCGTCTCCGGGAAGATGCCGCTCTCGACCTGCTGCTGGGCGAAGTACGGGTTGTAGGTCACGGTCAGGTCGACCTCGCCGTTCTGGAAGAGCTCGTCGAGGGCCGCGCCCGTCTGCGGGTAGGTCTCGCCGCCGCGCCAGAGGTCCGGTTCGATGTCGTTCATGAACTCCGTGAACGTCCCGACCCGCTCGTCGAAGACCTGCTCATCGAAAGGCTCGCCGTAGGTCTCTACATCGCCGGTCAGGTCGTAGAAGGCCTGCAGGATAAAGGCGTTGCCGAAGAAGTCCGGCGGGGCCGGGTAGGTGAAGCGACCGGGGTTATCGGCGGTCCAGTCGCGCAGCTCCTCCATCGTGTGCGGCGGATCGTCCACCTCGGCGTAGTCGTAGACCATGACGAACTGGGCCTGGCTCCAGGCGGCCTCGTAGCCGTCGGTCGGGTAGCCGAAGTCGAGGGCGATGTCGCGGTCTTCGTAGTCTATGTACTCGGCGTTCGGGAGGCGTTCGGCGAACGGCCCGAACCAGAGGTCGGCCTGAGACCCGGTGTAGAAGTTCTGGCCGTTGATCCAGGCGAGGTCTACCGTGCCTTCGTCGTCCCCGGCCTGTTTCTCGTTGAGCAGCTTGTTCACCACGTCAGCCGTGTCGCCGACGGGCGTCCGCTCGAAGGTGATGTCGTATTCCTCTTCCAGGCGCGGCGCGAGCCAGTCGTCGAGGTAGGCGTTGGTCTTGTCGTCGCCACCGTAGGCGAACATGCGAACGGTCGTTCCCTCCGCCTCGGTTTCGAGTTCGGAGAAGAGACGCGTCTCACCGCCGTTAGTCGTCTCGTCTGAGGAAGAATCCGAACCGCCGCCGCAAGACGCGGCCACGAGCATCAGCAACAGCAGGAGGATCGTGGTCTTCAGCTTCAAGTCGGACCTTTCTTCGCGGGGCTTTCCTCACAGGGGATTCCAGCTATGAATTCTTTCACGACTTTCACGATGGGATACGCCGCGTGGGGCGGTGTGGATCAAACCCTATCACCGGCGGCGCCATACCTCTCGCACCCGCCCGACCCTGCGCCGAACCTCGAAGTACGCCTCGAACGCGGTGCCCGCCGCGCCCTCGAAGAGCTTTTCGCGGTAGAAGCCGTCGGCGGCTCGCTGGTTGACCTGAACGAGCGTCGGGTAGACGTGGATGGTCTGCGAGATGTCACCGACCGACATACCCTTTCGCATCGCCAGCACCAGTTCCTGAATGATGTTCCCCGCATCTGGCCCGACGATGTGCGCCCCGAGGATCCGGCCCTTTTTCGTCGTGACGATCTTCTCGAACCCGACCGTGTTCCCGTTCGCTATCGCCCGGTCTACATCGGCGAAGTCCTTGCGCCAGACCTTTACGTCACCGCCGTGCTTCTCTCTCGCCTCGTCCTCAGTCAGCCCAACGCGGGCGACCTCCGGGGCGGTGAACGTCGTCCACGGCACGGAGCTGTAATCCGCCTTCGTCCTGACGGGAAAGAGGGCGTTTCGTAGCGCGACCTTCGCCTGATACTCGGCGACGTGCGTGAACGGCAGCACGCCCGTAATATCCCCGGCGGCGTAGATGTTCTCGGCGGTCGTCTTGAGGTATTCGTCTACCGTGATGCCGAACTTTCCGACCTCGACCCCGGCGTTCTCCAGGGCGAGCGTTCCGGTAACGGGGATGCGGCCCGCTGCGACGAGTATCTCCTCCGAGCGGACCGTTACTTCCCGTCCGAGTTCGTTTTTCGCCACCATCACCTTCTCGCCGTTCTCCACGCGAACAGAGTCGGCCAGGAAGCCTTCGCGAACGGTAACGCCGTCGGCTTCGAGGACGGCTTTGATGAGCCTGCCGACCTCCGAGTCTTCCTGCGGGAGCGGTGACGTGTCCGAGA
>JBPCNU010000136.1:0-14570 GCA_051000975.1 Rubrobacter sp. | reverse complement strand
GCTTTGTTGGAAGCTACCGGCAGGGCTTTTGATGCTATTACTCCTGAAGACACCCGCGGTTTCTATTCTGACTGCGAATACCGTCTCCCTGTCCAGTCGTTTTGATAATTGCTCTAGGTGAAAAACGTTCTCGACAGGCCACAGGGGCGCATCAAGGAACTGTGGGCCTGACATCCTCGCAACACTCATCTAGTGCAACCGGGATATGAACCCGTATCCCGGTCGCTTCTAGTGAATCTCTGGTCAATGGCCCGTCGGCAGTCGCGCGTTTCGCTACGGGAACGATGGATCGGTACGCCAGCTAATACGTGGTTGGTTTCGATACTCGCTCGACTTCATCTTGCTCATTCAACTCTACAACGAGTGTGAGCGGCACCGACGAGAGGGATAACTGCCGGGAGGTAAGATCAGTGGCCCTGCCGAGCGTTTGGGCAAACTCACTATGCAACGCTACGATCGCCTTTTCCCTTGCATTCGCTGCTTTGAACCTAGTTGCTTATAGGCACCGTTACCCCGATCAGGTCATCCCGCCGGACCAACCCCGCTAATTCTTCTTCGCTCATGCGTTCGGTTCCCTCGGGGCGCATCGGCAGGACCATGTAGCGCAGGTCGGCGGTCGAGTCGTGGACCCGGACTTCCACGTCTTCCGGGGCTTCGAAGCCGAATTCGCGCATCACGGCACGGGGCTCCCGGACGGCTCTCGAACGGTAGTCGAGGCTCTTGTACCAGTCCGGCGGACGACCGAGGATGGCGCGCGGGTAACACGAGCAGAGCGTACAGACGATGAGGTTGTGTACCTCCGGGGTGTTCTCGACGACGAGAAACTCGACGGGACCGCTGGCGTCTATGCCCAACTCCAGCGCCGCGGCTTTCGTATCTTCGAGGAGCCGCGCCTTGAAACCCTCGTCAACCCAGGCACGCGCCACTAGCCTCGCGCCGTTCTCCGGGGAGCGAGCTTGCATGTAGGAGATCTGATCCCGGACCTCCGCTCCGGTGAGAACCCCTCGCTCTACTAGCAGCTGCTCTATCGCCCGGATGCGGACTGCGTAGGGGGACGTCGTCCCCTCGACTTCGGAGTGCGGGTGATCGTGTCCGTTCTCGCTCATGCTTCCTCCAGCCAGTCCTGGTAGATGTCTACGTAGAGCGTGTCACCGGAGGCACCTTCGTAGTCCAGCCAGAGTTCTCTCTGCTCGAACGCCACCCGGTAGAGTGGCTTCTTCGGCAACCCGTCGCCGCCATAGGCGAGATCCTCCGGGTTGCGGAACGTACCGAGTACGCGCTCCACCCTGCCCGACCTGCCTCGCAGGTAAGTCGGCGTCCTGACGTGGCCGGACCTTCCCAGGTCGCGGACCCTCACGGCTTCTCCGGGAGAGAAATCCACTACCCCTCACCCCAGACTCGGCCTAGTTCTCCGGCGCGTTCGTCTATCTCCTCTTTCGTAAGGACACCCTTCTCGACGAGGAGTTCTTCGGTGGCGGCGGCCCAGCGTTCGTAGTAAGCAAGCTCCCGGTAGTCCGGGAGGCTTTCGATGGCGCGGCGGTGTTCGTCGGTGGTCTTCAGTCCTATTCTGTCGAGGGTGATGGTTATGGCGTCCGTGAGCAGCTCCCAGTCCTCGACCTCGTGCTGGCCTTTGTCCACCGGACCGGCGGGTTCGCCTCCGATGTCGTTCACCCGGCGCATCCTCTAGCGGGTCTTCTTCAGAACGTCGTTCATCGGAGGCCGCTCCACGAGCTCTTCGACGTATTCGTTGAGTTTGAGGCCTTCGGGCGTTGCAACGGCGTGCAGGTAGTCCGAGAACTGATGGAGGCTCGTCGGAACCCGCCTGTCCGCGCTCATGTCGAGGCGTCCGTCCTCGCGCATGCGCCTCGCGACCGCTCGAAGCACGGAGTAGGACATCCGCGAGAGGTCTCGCAGCGACTGGTGGCGGTTCTGGCGCGTCCCGAGGTCTACCTGAGCCATAGCGGCGAGGCCGACCCGGTTCAGCATGTCTATCATGATGTTGGTCTCGACGGCATATCCGGTCATGAACGGGATGGAGTTGAAGAGTTCCCTGTCCGCGACGAATTCTCCGGCGAGCGGCTGCACGAAACCGGCGAGCTCCGGGTAGAAGAGGTTGAAGAGCGGCTTGGCGGAGAGCTCCGTTACCCGGCCGCCGCCATCCTCCTGCGCTTCGTCGCCGCTCTTGAACGGCCTGCGGTATGCCGCCTTGACGTAGCGAACCTGCGGGACGCTCAGTATCGGGCCGAGTATGCCCCATACGAGTTCTTCCCGGAAGTCCTTCGTGTCGGTGTCCATGTACATGACGAGGTCACCATCGGTGAGGGAGAGGGCGCGCCACATCGCATCACCCTTGCCGTGTACCCCACCGTGTGCCGACATCAGCGCGTTCTCGGAGAAGACCTCTGCACCGTGTTTTCTGGCTACCTTCGCCGTCCCGTCCGGCGAATCCGCGTCCACGACGATGATCCTGTCTACAAGAGCCACCCCGGACTCCGCCACAGAACGCTCGTTCACGGATTCGATCTCGTCTATGATCACCCCGATAGTGTCTGCCACGTTTCGACCCGGTAAGACCGCGTTTACCGTAAGGCCACGCTTCGATTTCCTGTACCCCAGTTCTTCTATACTAAATTGCGCATATTCGTAAGAGCGATACTTGAACCATTCAGCAGCGTCTACAATTCCGAGATCCCGCTCATTGATAGTCATGGATCAAAACTAGCTCACGAAGGCTTATTTGTCTACTGAATTTTCGTTCTCGGGAACTATATAGTGACTTCCGAAACGGTAAAAGCGATCTATTCGCGCATCCCGGAGCAGATTTGTTATGTGTTCGTGATGCATACTCCGAGGTTGTACGAGTATGTAGACTCTGCGGAAGATTTCAGGAGATACACGACGGCGGATGATACGACGATGTGGTCGGGAGAGAAGAGAGAAGATGCGGATAATCCTTACGAACGACGACGGGATAGAGGCACCGGGGATCCTGGCGATGAGGCAGGCTCTGGAGGAGATCGGGGAGGTAGTCACGGTCGCCCCGGACAGGAATCGTTCGGGGGTCGGGAGGAGCATCTCCATCGGGCGGTCGCTCTCGGTAGAGAAACGAGAGATGGCCGACGGCGTCATGGGTTATGCGTGCAGTGGGACGCCCGTCGACTGCGTGAGGATCGTGGCGATGGGCCTGCTCGACTTCGAGCCGGACGTGGTGGTTGCCGGGATCAACCACGGCGAGAACCTCGGGGACGACATCACCTACTCCGGAACCGTGGCGGGTGCGCTCGAAGGTATCGTCATCGGCGTGCCGGGCATCGCCGTTTCCCTCAGCATCGGTCGTTCGTGGCACCAGAGCAAGAGCGTCGAGGCCGAGTACGCCCCGACCGAGGAACTGAAAGAGCAGGGCGAGGAGATGAACTTCGCCCCGGTGGCGAGGTTCGCGGCCCGTATAACGGAGGTCGCCTTCAGGGAGCTTCCCAAGGAGAGGATACTCAACATCAACGCCCCGAATATACCGGAGGCGGAGTTGAAGGGGGCGGCGGTCACACGCCTCGGCAGGCGACTCTACAAGGACGAGATAGTCGAGATCAAGGGCGACGACGAGAGCATCGCCTACGACATCTACAACAACCCGCCGGGATACGAGCCGGACGAGGGAACGGATTTCGCTGCGCTCGAGGAGGGGAGGATCAGCGTAACCCCCATCCACCTCGACCTGACCGACCGCGAAGGTCTTAGGGAGACGGCCTCCTGGGACGTGGAAGCACTCTTCGCGAAGCTCGGCCTCTCGAAGAGCAGCGAGAACGGAACGGGCGGCGGGAAGGGAAGATAATGGCCGCGACCAGGCCCCTCAAGTACGTCCTCTTCGACTTCGACGGGACGCTCGTGGATACGATAGAGTTGATCTTCCAGTCCATGAAACACGCAACCTCCGGCATTCTCGACCGGGAGTTCTCCCGCGAAGTCCTGCTCGCCAACGTCGGGCAGCCGCTCCCGGTACAGATGGCCGAGTTCGACCCGGAGCGGGTGGACGAACTCATGGAATCCTACCGAGCCTACAACGATAAGGTCCACGAGAAGTACATCAAGGCCTACCCCGACATACCGCAGTCGCTGCGCAGGCTCGGTGAGGCCGGGGTCGAGATAGCGGTCGTGACCTCCAAGCGGCGGCACTCCGTGGAACTCGCCCTGACGAGCTTCCCGGAACTTCGCGAGGCCGTTGACCGCTTCGTCACCCTGGAGGACACCGAGAAGCACAAGCCCGACCCGGAGCCGCTCTTGAAAGGCCTCGAAATGCTCGGCGGGGGCGACCCGGCGGAGGCCGCTTACGTCGGAGACGCACCCTTCGATGTATCGGCGGCGAAGGCAGCGGGCATGATGAGCGTCGCCGTCAGCTGGGGGGCTTTCGAGTGGGAGGTACTCGAAAAATCCGACCCCGACCACCTCGCGAAAGACGTGGACGGGGCCGTTGATTTCCTGCTCAGCCTCACCTGAGGCTCGTCTGAGAGCCGCTACAACTCGGAGACCGCCCTCGCCAACGCTTCCAGCTCTCCGTCGGTTACGAAGAGGTGCGTACTGGCCCGGAGGTAGTGGGTCGGTTCGGGAAGGAACCTCAGCACGAAGCGGCGTTCGAGCAGCTTCGCTACGGCCTCCTTCGCGTCCATACCCTCGACCTCGAAGCTGACGAGTCCGGTTCTTGCGGGGCGCGGAGAACGCAGGGTAACCTTCGGGTTCTCTGCGAGTAGGTCCATGAGGAGTTCTGCCTTGCGTTGGATCTCCCTGAAAGTCGCCTCTCTTCTGTCGGCCAGAGCATTCGCCGCCGCCGCCAGCCCGCCGGCTAGAGCCGGGCTTGCCGTAGAGGCCTCGAAGCGTCCGGCCCCGGACTTGAGATCGTAGTCGCCATGAAAGTCGAAGGAGGCCGGGTCTGCGACGGAGGCGTACCCGAGGTTCGTACTCTTCAAGTCGCAGTCCGGACGCACGTAGAAACCACCCGCGCCCTCCGGCCCGAGAAGCCACTTGTGTCCCGTGAAAGCGTACAGGTCCGCGCCCGTTTCCGGGATATTGGTCGGCATGTCACCCACCGACTGGGCACCGTCCACAAGAGTCAGAACGCCGCGTTCGCGGGCGAGGGCCGTTATCTCTTCCAGGGGCAAGACGTAGCCGTTCGTCCAGTCGACGTGTGAGAGGGCTATCAGACGAGTCTTGTTCGTGATGGCGGCTTCGATCTTCTCGACCGTTACCGCAGGCTCGACGAACTTCAGGGTCGCGCCGTACCGTGCGACGGCGGCGTGAAGCGGCACGAGGCAGCCGGGATGTTCGGTTGTGGTTGTGAGGATCTCATCCCCCGGCTTCCAGTCTATCGCTGCGACCCCGAGGCTCATGCCCTGCGAGGTATTGTTGGTGAGGGCGTAGTCCTCCGCCGAGCCGCCGAGCAGCCGGGCGAGCGCCTCCTTCGCTGACTTCACGGCCTCGGCGCAGCGGACGTAGAAGACCGCGCCTTCAAGGTAGGCCGGGCCGGAACACAGGTTGTCTGCCGCTTTCATGCCCTCACGGACGTAGTCCGGTGGCGGGCCGCTGCCACCGGAGTTCAGGTAGACGAAGTCATTGGCCTGGAGGGCGTGTATCGTAGAACGCTCCAGGAGCGGAGCGTCGTTGGCGGGCTGCTTCTCGGAACTCATAGGTCGATCATCTCCAGTGTCTTCATAGAAATTTAAGATTCTGGCTGGCTGGCTTTGCGAGGTCGTCTTGTATAATAGCTTCCCTATGCGTAGTGAAGCAGTTGCCAGGATGAGTCGCCGCCGTCGCCGACTCCATAAGCAAAACAGGTTCTGGCCCTGGATGCGAACGACCTTTCTCGTATTCGCAGGGCTCGGTCTCCTTACCTGCGTAGCCGTATTCTCCAGTTTCGCCTACAGCTACAACGCCTTCGCGGACGACCTCCCCGAGCTCGAGAACTACCAGTCCTCGGAGCTTGCCCAGACCTCCATCGTATACGATTTCAGCGGCGAGGTTATGAGCGAGTTGTACGGGGTTCAGAATCGTTTCGTAGTGGGCCTCGACGACGTCAGCCCCAACCTTCAGGACGCGGTAGTGGCTATAGAGGATCACCGTTTCTACGAGCATCGGGGTCTCGACTTCGAGGCGATAGGGAGGGCGGCGCAGCGCAACGTGGAGACGCTATCCATTCAGGAGGGTGGCTCGACCATCACGCAGCAGCTGATAAAGAACACCTATATAGCGCAGGAGCAACGGAGCGTGGCGAGCTTCCAGCGGAAGATCAACGAAGCCACCCTTGCCTGGCAGTACGAAAAGGAGAACTCGAAGGACGAGATCCTCGAACAGTATCTCAACACGGTCTATTTTGGAGCCAACGCTTACGGCTCTGAGGCGGCGGCGAGAACGTATTTCAACAAACCGGCGAGCGAGTTGAACCTCGAGGAGTCTGCGCTACTGGCCGGGGTGATCAACCTCCCCGGAGCCTACGATCCGTTCAACGACCCGGAGAGCGCGAAGGCCCGGCGCAACGTCGTTCTGAATTCGATGCTCCAGTTCGGGTTCATAAACCAGGAGGAACACGACCGGGCAGCGGCCACCGAGATAGAACTCAGCCGGGGTCGGGTCGAGGCCAGGGACGACAACGAATACTTCCTCAATGCCGTGCGGCGCGAACTCGCCCGAGAGTACGGAGATCAGATGATCTACGAGGGCGGACTCAAGATCTACACTACCCTCGACCCGAACCTTCAGGAACAGGCCAGCTCAGCGGTCGAGTCGGTCGTCGACCCGAGTGCCGGCGACCCGTCGGCCTCGCTCGTCTCGGTGGAACCTTCGACCGGGGCGGTTCGGGCGATGGTCGGCGGCTCGGACTTCGATGAGGTTAAGTTCAACCTCGCAACACAGTCTAAGCGTCAGCCTGGGAGCTCCTTCAAAGCGTTCGTCCTCGCGGAGATGGTGCGGCAGGGCATCTCCCCGGAGAGCATCTACGACTCGGAGTCCCTGAGGATTCCGCTACCAGCTGATTCGGACGAACCTTTTTACGAGGTCTCCAACTACGGCTTTATCGAGCGCGGCCCTATAACGGTCGAAGAGGCCACCGCACAGTCGGACAACACGGTCTTCGTGCAGCTCGCTCAGGATCTCGGCATGGAGAACGTCGTGGATATGGCGCAAGACCTCGGCATCACGAGCACCATCGAACCCTACCTCTCGACGGCCATCGGGGGGCTCGGAGAGGGCGTCAGCCCGTTCGAGATGGCCTCGGCCTACAGCACCTTCGCTAACTCCGGTACGCACATGGAGCCGTACCTCGTGGAGCGCGTAACCCGCGATGAGAACGGCGAGGAAGTCACCCTTCAGGAACACGAGCTTGCGGGCGAAGAAGTCCTGACCCGCGACGAGAACGCCGTCGTAGCGGAGACCCTGCAAGGCGTCGTAGAGCGCGGCACGGCGAGCCAGTTTCACGACCTCGATGAGGAGATAGGCCGCCCGTCGGCCGGCAAGACCGGGACTACGGAGAACTTCGCGGATGCGTGGTACGTCGGGTTCGTGCCACAGCTCGCAACGAGTGTCTGGGTCGGCTACCCGGGCGACCGGACCCCGATGGTGAACATCCGGGGCTACGAGGAGATCAACGGCGAAAACTTCCCGCTGGATATCTGGTCGAACTACATGCAGGGGGCCGTCCAGTTCTACGACGTGCAGCAATTCGACACCCCGAGCCCCTCGCTCGACCTTGAAGTGGAGTACGAAGGCAGGCCCGTCCCAGAGAGAGAGACCACTGAAAGAACTACACCCTCCTTCGACGCCTTCGACTTCGGCAACGGCGGCAACGACAACTCTGCCGAGCCCGGCAGCGACGATTTCGACGGTGGCTTCGACTCCTCCCCAGCGACTACGACGCCCCCGACGGCCCCGGCGACGGTCAGCCCGACGAGCCCAAGCGTTGCGCCGAACTCTTCTTCAAACGTTCAGCCGCAGTTCTTCCAGACCGGGCCGAACGGGGAGTCTACCCCCGCCGCACCACCACCCACCGGCTCCCCTAACTCTTCAGGCTCCGCTCCGGTTCAACAGACCCTGCCGACCTTCGGCGAGCGGCGCAGCACGAGCCGCGTCAAGCGCGAGTCGCGCCAAGAAAACGATTATTCCTGAACAATTTAATCTTTCGTCTTCACTGGTAGTAACGAGGGGGGATTTTCTGGCCTCTGCTTGCGGCGCTGCGGTAACGGCTGCGAAGGTTCCTTCATCTGACCCTGACGTTTTCGACGCCCTGAAAGAGGATGAAGAGAGTGGGCCTCTTGTTCTGGGGGCTAGGCCGGGTCGGTGCCGGACCTGAATATTTCCAGTATCTCTTTGTGCAGCGGTCCGCCGCTCGTAGCGAGGAGTCCTTCGGAGCCTGGATTCCAGGGTTCTCCGGTCAGGTCCGTCGCCTGGCCTCCGGCCTCCGTGACGAGGAGGACGGTTGGAGCGTAGTCCCAAGGCGTGTTGTGCGTACCGATGGAGACGTCCAGGTAGCCTGAGGCGAGCCACGTGCCGCGCACGCCTGCGCTGCCGAGTGCCCGAGATTGCCAGCAGCCCCCGAAGACCGCATCGAGGGCGCGTCTGTAACGCTGGTTGCGCTTGCTCCCCCTCGAAAGCGACATATCCGCGCCGACGAGAGCGTACTCCAGGCTCTTAGTATCGCTCACCTTCACGGGGAAGGTCTCGCCGCCCGACTCACGGAAAGAGCCGAAGCCGCGCCTCGCGTGATAAAGATCTCCTATTCGCGGCGCCGAGACCGCGACGTTCGTCACCTCGCCATCCTTCATGACGGAGATGCAGGCGCAGAAGAGCGGGTTGGCGCGGGCGAAGTTGGCCGTGCCGTCCACCGGGTCTACGAGCCACGACCGACCGGACGCCGCGATGCTGCCGCCGCGCTCTTCGGAGAGGATAGCGTCCTCCGGGTAACGGTCCTCGATGGCGGAGACGATCAACTCCTCGCAGAGAAAGTCCACCTCGGTCACGATGTCCTTCGGAGCTTTCTCCGTTATGTCACCGGGGCGTTCGTAGCGTGACATCTGCAACTCCCCGGTACGTCGGGCGAGGTCGCAGAGGAATTCGTGCAGTTCATCTCTATCTTCGTTGCCGGAGGTGGCCGGTGTGTCGCTCACCTCTAGTGGAGGTACTCGCGGAGGTTCTGGGTGCGACGCTGTTCGCGAAGGAGGTTCAAGGTCTTCATCTGGATCTGACGCACCCGCTCGCGGGTGATGTCAAACTCCCGGCCTACCTCTTCGAGCGTCCTGGGGCGGTCGTCCTTCATCCCGAACCTGAGTTCGATGATCTGCCGCTCGCGCTCGGGCAACTCGTCGAGTGCCTCGCGCAGGTGCAGCTTCAGCAGGCTTTCGGAGACGGCCTCGGTCGGGGTTACCGTACCAGCGTCTTCGAGGAAGTCCCCAAGATAGGAGGAATCGTCATCGCCGACCGGGGTTTCGAGGGAGATGGAACGCTGGGATATTTCCCTGAGGCGCAAGATCTCGTCTATCGTGATCTCGAGCTCCACCCCTATCTCTTCGTCGAATGGCTCGCGTCCGAGAGTCTGGGTCATGCGGCGGTGGGTACGATGGTACTTGTTAACCTTCTCGACCATGTGAACCGGGATGCGAATGGTGCGTCCCTTGTCGGCGATAGCTCGGGTAATGGCCTGTCGGATCCACCACGTCGCGTACGTCGAGAACTTGAAGCCCTTCGTGTGATCGAACTTCTCTGCGGCCCGGATCAGGCCGAGGTTCCCCTCCTGTATGAGGTCGAGAAATGAAACACCCCGGTTGCGGTACTTCTTCGCAATGGAGACGACGAGCCGGAGGTTTGCCTCTACGAGCCTGTCCTTACTGCGTTTGCAGCCGCGCAGAACACCCTTGGCGAGCCGGATCTCATCCGAGTGCGTAAGGAGCGGAACGCGCCCGATCTCAGCCAGATACATCCTGATGGAGTCACCCGCCGCAACCGCGTGAGCGATCTGGGCTATTGGGATTTTCGAGGCCTCACGAGAAGAAACCGCCGCCGATTTCGAGGCCGGAACGTCGTCGTCCTCGCCGATGACGACGTTGATCTCCTCTTCTTCGAGGGTGCTGTAGAACTCCTCCAGCTCCGACTGGGAGAGGTCGCCCTCCCGTACAAACTCCGTAACGTCGTCTGCGCTGAGATAACCCTGGCTTCTTCCTCGGTTGAGAAGCTCTTCCGTACGATCTGCCAGCATCATGGTAGCCTCAGACGCCATCCATCGCCCCCGTATCTAGACTTTATGATCACAGGTTTACAGAGTTCATGTAACCTCGGCAACGAGAACGTCCCCGAAGGTGTCACCGGACCGGACGAAACTCCCTGGCACCGAGCGTACAAGGCTCTTGTAAACCGAATTAGACAACCCGCGTAGGTTAACACACCACATATGGTGAGTCACAGAATTCACAGACCTACTCGGGGCCGTGATGGGGGCTTCTGGAGCTGCGAAAAGTGCGTTCCGTCCACGATTTGCAGCAGGTTCGTCTTTACTCACCTGTGTTACAAGAGCTTACGAGATCGTTTCCGGAAAGTTTCACGAAGGCTCCGGGAACTTACGGGGACGACCGTCGAGCCTGCCCGGTGGCCGCAGCGAAACTATTGCTAAACTAGGCTACCTATGAAGAACGCGAAGAAGAACGGAGCCACCGAACGGCCTGAAGAAAAGCCCGAAAGAACCTCGGGCTTCGAGGTCGTTTGCCGGGTGCTGGATCTACCGGAAAGCGTCGAGTACGAAGGTTCGGTTGGAGGGGTCTCCAGTGTAACGCATGACTCGCGACTCGCTGGGCCGGGGATTATCTTCGTAGCGGTGCCGGGCTTCAAGCAGGACGGCACGGACTTCGCCCGCGAAGCCGTGAGGCGTGGTTCGCCACTCGTCGTGGCGGAGCGTGAGGTCACCGGGCTTGATGCGCCCGTCGTGGTCGTCGCGGATGCGCGGGAGGTACTCGCCCGTCTCGCCTGCGAGTTGAGCGGACGGCCTTCCGAAAGGCTCGCGGTCTACGGAGTAACCGGTACCAACGGCAAGACCACGACCTCCTACGCGCTGCACGGAATACTCTCCGGGGCGTTCGGGGAGGGCGGATGCGGCCTGATGACTACCGTTGAGACGATCATCGGCCAGGAGCGTCTGCCGTCCGTCAGGACGACGCCCGAGGCCACTGAGGTACAGGGTTCGCTCGCCGGAATGGTCGAAAGCGGGGTGCAGCGAGTCGTGATGGAGGTCTCGTCGCACGGCGTTACCTTGAAGCGCGTCGTGGGGACGCGCTTTCGGGGGGCGATCTTCACGAACCTCACCCGGGATCACCTCGATCTGCACGGATCGATGGAGGAATACTACCGGGCTAAGCGCGAGCTCTTCTACATGACCGAAGGCCCGAAACTCGCCAACGCCGAGGATGAGTGGGGGCGCAGGCTCGCCAGCGAGGTCGAGGGCGTCCTTGCATTCGGGGCGGTGGATGGTGCGGACTATGCGATATCCGACGTGAAGACGGACAGTTCCGGTACGGCTTTCAAGCTCACTCCCTCGGGCGGGGAGCTCACGATAAACACACCGCTCCTAGGCTCGTACAACGTCCTCAACGTCGCTGGAGCGGTCTCGCTCGCTCTCGCGCTCGGGGTGGACGGGGAGGCGGTCGCGCTCGCCGCATCCGGGATGGGACAGGTGCCGGGACGCTTCGAGCGGGTCGCCGGGGCCAAAGAGCGGGCCGGGTTCGAGGTGATCGTGGACTACGCTCACACGGATGTCGGGCTTCGAGCCGTACTCGAAGTGGCGCGGGGCGTCCTCGAGAACGAGTCTGGTCGGGTCGTCTGCGTCTTCGGGGCCGCCGGGGAGCGGGACGGAGCGAAGCGTCCGCTCATGGGCCAAGTCGCCTCGGAACTCGCCGAAGAGTGTATCGTCACCACCGACGACGCCTACGGGGAAGACCCCGGGAAAATAGCCGAAGAGGTCTTTTCCGGGATACGGAGCGAGGCCGGAGCTTCGGCAAGGATTATCCTAGACCGTCGAGGGGCGATACGAACCGCTCTCGAACTGGCAGAGGCAGGTGATGTGGTCGTGATCGCGGGCAAGGGCCACGAGCGCGTGCAGCATCTGCCCGAAGGTGACGTGCCGTTCCACGATACGGCGGTCGCCGAAGAGATACTGGGAGAAACGAGACCTTGAGGGAGAAGGCCAGAGAAGAAGTCGCCCGACGCCTCAAGAGCGTAGAGGGACACGTCCGGGGCGTAGCGAAGATGGTCGAAGAAAAGGACGTTACCTACGCCGAGATAGTCCAGCAAACCAGTGCGGTCTTCTCGGCGATGAAACGTATCAACACATTGCTGCTGAAAGACCTTGTAGAAGAAAACGCCGACAGGCAGGGGCTCCCCGAAGAATCGGTGAAGGAGATCCTCAAGGCTATAGAGAAGGCAACGAAGTGAGTGAAGATGACTGAGAAGCAGGGCCCGAACGCCAGCGGCAACTCGAATGTACCGCTCCTGATAATGATGGGTTCTATCCCTCTCATAGTCCTCGTGGCGGTGGTGGCGGCGATACTACTTTCGAGGGCCGGGTTCGGGCTCATCCTTGCGCTCGGGTTGCCTTTCGGGGTCTCGATGCTGGGGATAATCCTGCTCGGCGTCTGGCTTGCGAGGGTCGCCTCTCTCGCTCGCAGGGGTGGAGACAGCGGGGGCGCCGAACGTAATGAAGGGGATGGTGCGCGTCGGAAAAAACGCGGATAATGCTATAGTCTCGCCCCGTTTGAGGGCGTCGCAGAGCTACGGAGAGCAGCAGAAATTATGGAGAATCAGAACCACGATGATAAAAGAGGCGAGCTGCAAGCCCTCGAAGGCAGGGTCGGTGAGCTGGAGAGGATCGCGGAATCCCTCGGGGACACGCCGGACGAAGAAGTCGTCGCCGCTCTCGACCGGGCGGTGAGCCTGCTGAACGATATCAACGCTGACGTACAGTCGAGCCTCCAGTCTGCGAACGAGGAGGTTCGCGAACTCGGCGGTATCCTCGACGGCCTGAGCTTCGGTTCCTTCGACGAGGCTCTCGAAGACCTGGAGAAGCGCGAAAGAGATTCAGATGGCGCATCCTGAAGAGAGAAACACCCTGGCCGCTCGTGTGGCCGAAGCTGCGCTTCTAGAAGGAGACTTCGTGCTTTCGAGCGGGAAGCGCAGCAGCATCTACGTTGACAAGTATCTCTTCTCGACCGAGCCGAAACTCCTACGGGAGATCTCCGTCGCCCTGAACGACCTCATCCCCGAAGAGGTGAACCTGCTTGCCGGGGTCGAACTCGGAGCCGTGCCACTCGTCGTCGCAGCGGCCCTGGAAAGCGGTAAACCGTACATCATCGCTCGCAAGGGCGTGAAGGAATACGGAACCTCGAAGTACGTGGAGGGACGCTTCGAGGCCGGGGCCAGGGTCGCCCTCATAGAAGACGTCGTAACGACCGGGACGCAGGCCGTAGCGGCGGCCGGAAAGCTCACCGACTCGGGGCTCGAGATCGTGGGAATCTACGCCGTGCTGGACCGCAGAGAAGACCGTTCGCTGGAGAAACTGGGAAAATATCCGTTTGCGGCGTTGCTTACGATAGACGAATTGCGGGTAGAGAAAGGAATTTGAGGCACTAAGTCCTCTCTGATATAGTCCTGCGAACCGTAGTTCAGGGCAGGATCACAGGGGAAACAGCTACGAAAGACAGCCACAAGGAGGCTAAAGAATGAGCTTGAACAAGACCGACTTGATACAGGAGATCGCTGAGAAGACGGGTGGCTCCAAGAGCGAGTCACAGAAGTATTTCGAAGCCTTTACCGAGACCATCAAGGATGCGCTCAAGTCCGGTAATGATGTCCAGATCACGGGCTTCGGTAAGTTCTATGTACAGGAGAGAGCGGCCCGCGAGGGGATCAACCCGCAGAACAAGCAGAAGATCAACATCCCCGCTTCGAAGGTACCGAAGTTCACCGCCGGTAACGCTTTGAAGGATGCGATCAAATAAGGCAACCCGAACCTCCGAGGTTCACCACACGAGAGCAGCACCATAGACGCTCTGGCCAGGATCAGGCTGGAGCGTTTTTCTTTCGCTTCTCGGCTTCGCCTCCCGGATTCGTCTTCCGGATTCGTCTTCCGGACTCTCACTTCGACCGAAAGGCCGTAACTCTTGCAAGCCATCGTTGAGTCAGCCCACCGTAAGGGCAGCATCCTTGTCGTCGGGCTCGACCCGGACATTCTGCGCTTGCCGCCGGAGCTCTTGCCGGAGGCCGGGGGAGAAGACCGCGAAACGGCTGGCAGGGTGCGTGAGTTCTGCCTCGGGATACTGGAGGCGACCGCGCCGTTCGCCGCCGCCGTGAAGCTGCAGTCGGCGTACTTCGAGGCTCTCGGGGCCGCCGGGGTCGAGGTCTACGCGGAGCTTATCTCCGAGGCGGAACGGGCGGGCCTCCCGACCATCGCCGACGTGAAGCGCGGCGACATAGACTCGACCGCGAAGGCCTACGCGAAGGCCCATCTCTCGCGCTTCGGGGCGACCTGCGCGACCGTCAACCCGTACATGGGCTCC